>JAILIF010000096.1 GCA_024695405.1 Bacilli bacterium | reverse complement strand
ACGTTGCGTTAACCTCGCCAAATCTTAACGCAATGTGTTTTTGTTATGCTCAATATTCTAATTATGAATATGTAACTTGTCAAATTTATGACATGTTAACGCAACAAAACTTAAAACATTTTTTCATCTAATAGATTTTTTTATTATCGTTGCATTAAACTTGTCATCTAACATATTAAACGCCACTTTTTAGTTCGAGAATAATATCTCGAAGCTCTGCAGCCTTTTCAAAATCAAGGTCTTTTGCAGCTTGGTGCATTTGTTTTTCTAAGTCTTTGATTTTTGTAGTGAGTTCTTTTCTAGTTCCATGTTTAGAAAGCTGAATCATTTCTGAAATCTCATCATCAGTGTTTCTAATAGGAGCACGGATTTCTTTGATAATAGTAGTTGGAACAATTCCGTTTTCGTCGTTGTATGCTTTTTGAATTGCTCTTCTACGATTAGTTTCATCGATACAGTATCTCATTGAGTCTGTGACACTATCGGCATACATGATGACTAATCCTTTAGCGTTACGTGCTGCTCTACCTGTAACTTGAATAAGACTTCTTCCACTTCTAAGGAAGCCTTCCTTATCTGCATCTAAAATGCAAATTAAACTTACTTCTGGAATATCTAGTCCTTCACGAAGTAGGTTAATTCCAATAAGAACATCGTATTTGCCTTTTCTTAGCTGATAAATTATCTCGCTTCTCTCCAAAGTTTTAGTTTCGTGATGTAAATAAGCAACCTTAATTCCTCTTTCTTTTAGGTAGTTTGTTAAGTCTTCAGCCATTCTTATGGTGAGAGTGACAATCATTGTTCTTTCGCCACGCTCATTTCTTACTTTAATCTCGTGGAGCAAATCTTCAACTTGGCTTGCAGTAGGTCTTACATCAATCACTGGGTCTAATAATCCGGTTGGACGGATAATTTGTTCAATTATTTCATTATCAGTCTTTTGAAGTTCATAATCTCCTGGAGTAGCAGATGTACAAATAATTTGGTTTGTTATTGATTCGAATTCTTCAAATTTAAGAGGCCTATTGTCTAATGCAGAGGGAAGTCTAAAACCATATTCAACAAGAGTTTCTTTTCTACTTCTATCACCATTGTACATACCTCTTAATTGAGGGAATGTGACGTGGGACTCATCTATAAACAAAAGGAAGTCTTTAGGGAAATAGTCAACCAAACAGAAAGGTCTTTCACCTGGTTTTCTTCTATCAATATGTCTAGAATAGTTTTCGATACCAGGACAAATACCAAATTCAAGCATACTTTCGATATCTTGATTAGTTCTCATCTCAAGTCTTTCTGCCTCTAGGTATTTTTCGTTTGTTTTAAAGAACTCAAGTCTTTCTTTTAATTCTGCTTTTATAGTTTCAGTAGCGTGTTTAATTCTTTCATGAGTTGATGCATGGTCATAAGCAGGGAAGATTGGATAAGTATTGTATTTATGTTTTACTTCACCTGTTAATAAATTTAAATGAGCGATTTTTTCTATTTCATCACCGAATAGTTCGATTCTAATAACTTCATTTTCACTAACATTTGTAGGGATTAACTCTATAGTGTCACCTCTAACTCTAAAAGTACCAGGGGCAGGATCTAAGTTATTTCTCTTGTATTGTGCGTCTATTAATCTTTTTAAGAAATTATTGATGTTGATTGTTTCTCCAACACGAATGTCAAACACTAATCTTTTATATTCATCTGGATCAGTTAAGCCATAGATGGATGCAACAGATGCGACAACAATAGTGTCTCTTCTTTCAATAACCGAGTTAATAGCTGACGTTCTAAGCATTTCGATTTCTTCATTCATAACTGCGTTTTTATCAATGTAAGTATCGCTTTTTGGAATGTAAGCTTCAGGCTGATAAAAATCAAAGTTAGATACGAAATATTCAACTCTATTGTTTGGAAATAATTCTTTAAATTCTGAATATAGTTGACCCGCAAGTGTCTTGTTATGAACTAATACAAGTGTTGGCTTTTGAGTTTGCTCTATAACATTCGCCATAGTAAAAGTCTTACCAGTACCAGTTGCGCCAAGTAAAACCTGCAACTTTTTGCCGGTTTTAACCCCTTCTACTAGTTTTTCAATAGCAGTTGGTTGATCACCAGTAGGCTTAAACTTTGAAACAATTTTAAAGCAATTTTCCATATTATTTATTTGGTTTAAATCCTTCTCCAAAGACTGCTTTTGTAGTTGTTATAGTAATAAATGCAGATTGGTCTACTTGAGAAATGTAATTTCTTAAGTCTTCGTATTGAATCTTTGATAAAACGACACGAACCATTACTCTTTCATCTCCTTGATAGCCACCTTTTGCATATATTATTGTTGCGCCTCTACCAATTTTATCTTGAGCATATCTAGATATTTTCTCCCATTCGCTAGAGATTACGTCTACTTGGTAGACCGTAAGGAATGCGACATAGATGATATCAATCATTAAGGCAGAAATAGTGGCAGACAATATACCAACGAAACATGGTAAGAGATACTTATCAGCGTTAATTGGAGATAAAATACATAATCCAAGACCCACAATTAAGCCATCTACAATGAAGCTACCAATAGACTGTTTAATTCTTAAAAACTTTTCAAAAATAAAGGTTAACACGTCAACACCGCCAGTTGAACCTCCACCCATGAATGTTATGGCTACACCAAAGCCAACAATGACACCACCAACAAGGGCAAATAGCATATAAGTGCCTATTGTAGGGGTTTCACCATACTTCAAAAGAATATTAGTAATACTACCTGCGAAGTCTTTTGTACCAGGAATAATTGTGAATAAAGAAGTAGCGAATGGGAAAACAAGAGTAGAAATAAGTGTTTTAATAGCGAAATCTCTACCAATAAGGAAGAATCCAAGGATCCAAAGAACAGCACTTAACGAATATATAACTATGTTATACGCAAGCATTCTTGAAGGCTCACTAACAAAGTTCATAACAATAATACCTATACCGTTTAATCCACCTGCGTTAATATCAAGCGGAGTTAAAAAGACAGTATTACCAAAAGCTACAAGAATAGAACCTAAAATAACAAGTAAGTACTTAAGTACTTTGATTAACATAGGTTTTTTAAACTTTGCCATTTTCCTTTGCCTCCTTTTGTAAATAAGCAGTTAAGAAGTTATCAATGTTACCATTCATAACTGCATTAACATCAACTTCTTCATAGTCAGTTCTATTATCTTTTACTAGTGTATATGGGCAGAAGACATAGCTTCTAATCTGACTGCCCCATTCAATATTCTTCTTTTCGCCAGTGACATTATTAACTTTAGATTGTCTTTTCTCTAACTCTATTAAATAAAGTTTAGATTTAAGCATACTCATAGCGGTTTCTTTATTAAGAAGTTGGCTTCTTTCAATTTGGCAGGATACAACTATGCCTGTAGGCAAGTGAGTAATTCTAACAGCAGTCTCGACTTTATTAACGTTTTGACCTCCGGCGCCTCCGCTTCTATATGTATCGACTTTTAAGTCTGATTCATTGATTTGAATATCAATGCTATCGTCCTTGAATTCTGGAGTTACTAGGACGCTAGCAAAAGATGTATGTCGTCTTTTATTCGCGTCAAAAGGCGATATTCTAACTAGTCTATGTACACCTTTTTCACCTTTAAGAAGTCCGTATGCATTATGTCCACAAATCTTAAAGGAAACGCTCTTTAAACCTGCATCATCTGCTGGCTCGTATGAGATGAGCTGCATTTTCATTTTGTGATTTTGAGCGTACATTACATACATTCTATAAAGCATATCAGCCCAATCTTGGGCTTCAGTGCCCCCAGCGCCAGGGTGAATATCAATAATAGCGTTTAGGTCATCAAACTCACCAGTGAAAAGGATTTCAAGCTCAAAATCACGACTTTCTAATTTTAAAGTTCCGATCGATTCTTCAATTTGCTCCATCAAAGAATCGTCTTCCAAATCTAAAAGTTCACACAAGTCGTTGTAGTTTGTGCTTAGTTTTGTATATGTTTCTAGAATATTTTTTGAATGATTTAATTTATTAATTACTTCAAGTGCTTTAACTCTATCGTTCCAGAAATTATCTTTTTCTGTTTCATTAGAAAATTCTTCAACCTCTTTTTTTAATTTATCGAGGTCAAAGTGAGCACCCGAGTTGATGAATTTTCTCACCAACAGCACATAGTTCTTGTTTTAGAAGAACAATGTCTTTCATTATTTACCTTCCCCTTTGTTTTCTGGGCAATTTTCGCATTTATCATCAGTTTTTGCTTCTGGAGCAGCTTCAGGTGCTGGTTCAGGTTCTCTTCTTTGTGGTTTTAAGTTAACAAGATTTAATACTGAATCAACATAAGCGATTTCTAAGCACTCTCTAAACATACGATAACCTTCGTTAACGTAATCTTGAAGTGGGTTGACGTTAGCATAGCTTCTCAAGAAGATGCCTTCTCTTAATCTAGCCATAGCATCGATATGTTTAGTCCAGTTTTGGTCAATACAGTGTAAGATGATAGCTCTTTCGAATTTGTCTTTATTTTCATCATCGACATCCCATGCTTTTCTTAATTCCATGTATCTGTCTTTAATGACAACACCTAAATCAGGTGCACATTCTTCGACAGGGGATTCTTCATAAAGATTAGGGTTAATACTACCTTCTGGCAAGAATCTTGGTTCAACAACCTTTACGAGATCATGACCAGAAACAAGTCTTTCTCTTGAATCACTTGGAACTGCCTTATTTGCTAAGAATTTACCAGTTGTATCGAAGATTTCATCGATTAAGTCATCGATAGCTCTACCTTCGATGATTCTATCTCTCTTGTCATAGACAATTTGTCTTTGCTTTGCTAAGACATCATCGTATTCAAGTAATGATTTACGAGTGTCGAAGTTTTGACCTTCGATTCTCTTTTGAGCACTTGTGATAACATTAGTGACCATCTTTGCTTCAAGAGCTTCTTCACCGAAGTTCTTTTCAATATAGTTTCTGATATTATCAGCAGCAAATCTAATTAATAAAGTATCTTCAAAAGATACGTAGAATCTAGTAAAACCTGGGTCACCTTGACGTCCAGCACGTCCACGTAATTGGTTATCAATACGTCTTGATTCGTGTCTTTCTGTACCGAAAACACAAAGACCGCCTAATGCTCTAACTTCATCGTTGATTTTAATATCAGTACCACGGCCTGCCATGTTAGTTGCTAAAGTAATGTGTCCTTTTTCGCCAGCATGTGAAATGATTTCAGCTTCACGTGCGTGATTCTTTGCGTTCAACATTTCATGTGGAAGGCCAGCTTCAGTTAACATAGCGCTGATTTCTTCAGAAGACTCAACAGAAACAGTACCAATTAAAATTGGTTGACCTTTTTCATGACGTTCTTTAACTTCTTTAATGAGTGCTCTTAATTTTGGAGCTTTTCTAGCATAAACATAATCGAGAGCATCAATTCTTTGAATTGGTCTATTTGTTGGAATAGGCATAACTCTCATGTTATAGATTTTTCTAAATTCTTCTTCTTCTGTTTTTGCAGTACCAGTCATACCTGCTAACTTCTTGTATAAACGGAAGAAGTTTTGGTAAGTGATAGTAGCCATAGTGACTGTTTCTTGCTTAATTTCAACGTTTTCTTTAGCTTGAACAGCTTGATGTAAACCATCACTCCATTCTCTACCTGGAAGGACACGACCTGTAAATTGGTCAATGATTTGAATTTGCTTTTCAGCGTCTACCAAGTAATCAACATCACGTATCATAATGTAGTTAGCTTTTAAAGCATTATGAATTCTATGGACTAAATCAGCATATTCTGGATCATATAAGTTTCTGATGCCGAACATTCTTTCAGCTTTTTTGTTACCATCATCTGTTAAGTTAACTGTCTTTTCTTTAACATCAATGACATAGTCAACTTCTTTCTTTAATGCTTTACAGAATCTATCTGCAACAGTGTATTGAGAAGCACTTGTCTTAGCACCACCAGAAATAATTAAAGGAGTTCTTGATTCATCGATTAAGATGGAGTCAGCTTCGTCAACGATACAGAAGTTTAATCCACGTAAAACTCTACGGCCCATTTCAGTAGCCATGTTGTCTCTTAAGTAATCGAAACCTAATTCTGAGTTAGTAGTGTATGTGATGTCACATAAATATGCTTCACGCTTTTCTTGATTAGATTTAGCTCTAGCGTTAACGCCAACAGTTAAACCTAGGAATCTATAAACTTGACCCATCCAGTCAGCATCACGTTGACTTAAGTATTCGTTAACAGTGATAACATGTACACCTTTTCCTGCTAATGCGTTTAAATAAACTGCCATTGTACAAGTTAAAGTTTTACCTTCACCGGTTTTCATTTCAGCAACGTCACCAGAGTGCATAACTAAGGAACCAATAATTTGAACCTTATAAGGGAACTCACCAATAGTTCTTCTTGCTGCTTCTCTAGCAACTGCAAATGCTTCGTATTTTATGTCGTCTAATGTTTTTCCATTAGCTAATAAATCTTTGAAGTAAGGAGTTTTAGCTTTTAATTCATCATCACTGAGAGCTTTCATTGCGTCTTCATAAGACATAACAATTTCAGCTTCTTTTGTGTATCTTTTTAAAGCTCTTCTGTCAAAAAATCCCATATTAATTCACCTATCTTTGCCTTTCTTTTATAAATAAAGAATGCCATTCATTCGCTTGAATATCTTAACATTGAGTCGTTTTATTGTCTAATACAATTTTATTGCATTAGTTTTCTTTTCTTTTTTCTATGAGTTGAGTCTTGCACAAAACTAGCACTTTGATATTGGTTACGCCATGCTCTTTTAAAGCAGAAATCATAGTCCTCATTGTGCTTCCAGTTGTAAATATGTCATCAACTAAAAGAACTTTATTTGGTAGCACCACGTTTTCTTTTAATCTCAAATAGTTTTTAATCTTTTTTCTTTCCTTAAAATTATGGTCTGATTGTTTAAAATGTTCCGACTTTTCAAATGCTTCTAACAATGTTAGTTTTAATGATTTAAATATTTCAATAACATGATTAAAACCTCTTGTTTTGTCATCTTCAATATAGCTTGGAGCAGGAATCATGGTGTAACCATTATAGTAGAGTGATAACTCAGTTTTATACATGTCTAGAAATGAGTTTTTAAGTTCATAATCAAAACAACCCTTTAGTTTGTAAATTAAGTCTTTCATGTAATTATCATAATCATATAAAGAAAGTGCTTTAACACCATCTACCTTAAAATGAATAAATTTTGGATTATACTGGTTAAGACATTTTCTACATACATAAGGATTGCGATGGACAAAAGAGAAAATATCTAAGCCAGTTATGTCATTGAAACAGTTTTTGCAAATTGGAGTTGGATTGGATAATTGTTGAAATACAGTCTTCAATTTCGCTATTAGTTTTTGTGGCAAGAAAAATCACTCTCCCTTCTGGTGCTTCTTTTTTTCGACCCGCTCTTCCCGCTATTTGAATTAATGAGTATTGGTTATAAACGTTATGATTCGCTTTAAATACGATTACTTGAAGATCTTTTACTGTAACGCCTCTTTCTAATACTGCTGTTGTAACTAGATACTTATATTTCCCATTTTTAAAGTCGTTAATTATTACTGCTCTATCATCTCTTTTTGAATGGACATATTCCCCGCCTTTAACTATGAATCTAAGAATTTTATAAACTTTTTCACATTCATCAATTGTTGGGCAAAATATGAAAATTTGTTTGTTTTCTTTAATAAATTTTTTAATGTATTTAATCAAATTGTAGTATAAAAATACACTATTAGAAAATACACATTCTGGTACAGGCAATGGATGCTTATGGTAACGAGTAAATAATTCTAAAATACATGTTCCATCTTTTTGGATTTTATCTTTTAGTTCTGGAGTGATAGTAGCAGACATCAACACGTATTTTCCCTTAAGGGATTTTTCAAAAAAGTTATGTAGTAGTTCGTTGCCTGCATATGGAAAAGCATCGACTTCATCCATTATTAAAAGATCAAAATATTTTTCATAACGAAATAATTGATGAGTGGTTAAGCAAATCAAATCACCCTTTAAAACATCATGGTATCCGCCACATACTAAAACAATTTTGTTGTTACTGAATACTTGTTTGAATCTTTCCCATAATTCAATAGCGACATCTCGTCTAGGAACAGCAAATCCGACTTTTTCACCACACTGTATAGCATAGGAAATAATGTTTAATACTATTTCAGTTTTGCCTGAACCACATACTGCATAGACAAAACTATTAATCCCTTTTTTATAGTTTTCAACGAGTTTATTCGATAACTGCTTTTGTTCAATAGACAATTCATAATTCAGGTGTATTTTTGCTTTTTTAGGAAAAGAGAATTTATCATCGACTTCCTCGCCACGAAAAGAAATACATCTACGGCAATAAGGCTTTCCGTTTAAGTATCCAATTGAATGAATATCAGTATTTCCACAAATTGGGCAAATATATGAATCGTTTTTATCCATTTTTCTTGCCCTTCTTTTTATGTTTTGGTTTAATACTTTCAGATGATACGTGACTCTTTTGAGTTAAAGTCTCAAACTTTCCATCGTCAACGCTGGTTGTTATATTATTCGTGCCAATAGGTTGCGATCCGCCAGCTTTTTTTATTAATAGATTATTAGCATCAACTCCAGATTTTAATTCAAGTTCAAAAAAACTGAATCTACCTTTCAGATCTCTCTTTTCTTGTTTAACAATATATAGTGCTTCATTATGTCCTTTGATAGGATTATGTTTAATTTTCCAATTCTTTTTGCCACCAGATGTTTTCGAGTGAGCAATTCTATGAAACACAAAAGTATTTCCCTCCTCATCAACAGTATATGCAGGGTGATTATTTTTAAAATATATTCTAAAGTGCCTTCTAAATTTATTCATGTTCTTTCCTTTTGTTATGTATTTCGTGTCTTTAGGGAGCAACACACTGTGTATATAATTACTGTTTAGGTTAGCCTCTTAGTTAGTTGAGGACAGTAAAAAAGCCCCTTACTTATTTAAGTGGGGCATTTTTTTAATTTTTGACGAAAATTTTAATTATTTTTCAATTTTTGCTACACGGTCAGTATGACGGCCACCTTCGAATGACGCGTTCATATAAATATTTATTCTATGAATAATTTCCTCATTTGTCATGAATCTAGCGCCGAAAGCGATTACATTTGCGTTATTATGTTGTTTCATTAATTTTGCAACTTCATCGTTATATGCGATGCCACATCTAATACCTTTTACTTTATTTGCAGCAATAGAAATGCCTTCGCCAGAGCCGCAAATGAGAACTCCGAAGTCAGCTTCCCTATCAACGACTTTTGCACTTACTGCTTGAGCAAAGTCAGGGTAATCGCATCTATCTGCGTTGTGTGAACCACAATCAATAACTGTGTGTCCTTGTTTTTTTAAATATTCAGCAACACTAGTTTTTGCTTCAAAACCAGCATGATCATTTCCAATTGCGATTTTCATTATTTGATAGCCTCCTCAATTTCTTCCTTTGTTATTGTTCCTTGCCTAATTATTTTAATGCCATTGTCTAAGCAAACAATAGTAGAAGGGCTTCCGTTAAGAGCTTCTCCAGGAACAATACAATCTAATTCATTATGGAATATGCCTTCAACTTCTTTAGAAGTTAATGCAGGTTTTTCTCCACTTCTATTAGCGCTAGGAGCAAGAATTGGTTTTCCGAATGAGTTCAAGATATTGTTGATAACAGGTAAATCAGGAACTCTAATTCCTACATATTCACTTCCTAGAGTTACCCATTGAGGTAATTCTTTCTTTTTTAACAATATAGTTAGGGGGCCAGGGAGGAATGCATCAATTACTTTTTGTTCCTCGTTAGATACATAAGCGTATTTATTAATGTCTTCTTTATTTCCAAGCATTAAAGAATACGGCTTATTCTCAGGTCTACCTTTTATCTTGTTTAATTTCTCAAAAGCTAATTCATCATCATATGCTACCCCTAATCCCATAACGGTTTCAGTAGGAAATGCTATGACACCATGATTTTTTAATGATTCAGCCGCTTTTAGAGTTATTTCATTAGAATCTGAATAAATAAACATAAATCTCCATTTTCCGTCCATATCTTTTATAAAATCAATTTTATCTAAAGGCAAATATTTTTTTGTAATTTCACAAAGTGAATCCTTCATTTCTTCACCGATTTCAAAAGCGATCAAGTGTTTTTTATTAAGAACCTTATCTGCATTTTTCATTATGTATTCATAGAAATAGGTATCTGGGTTAGAAATAAGGGCTTCATGCGGTTCATAGTCCCAGGTTCTCTTATCAATAGTGCTTGAATCTTTAATATATGGAGGGTTACAAACGATGCAGTCGAGTTTAATGTTACTCTCTATAAATGGATCAATTATGTTACCTTCTAAAAACAAGATATCAGTATTAAATAGTTTGCTATTTTTCTTAGCAACCTCTAAAGCGAGCTTAGAAATATCCGATGCATAAATACTTTTGAATTTATATTTCTTAGCAAGGGATATACCGATACAACCGGAACCAGTACAGATATCTGCAATAGTTGGATTAATGAATTGCTTGCTTACATATTTAAGAAAGTAATCCACTAATTCTTCAGTTTCTTGTCTAGGAATAAGAACATTTTCATTAACGTAGAAGTATTCACCATAAAAAGGAGCCTCATTAGTTAAATATTCAAGCATTTTACCTTGTAGCACTCTTGAAATAATGAGATTTACTTTTTCTAAGTTTTTCATTTCATCATCAAAGTGTAAAAAAAGGTTTGCTTCGTTGTCTATGTTGTTAGAAATACAAAGCAAACGTAAAAATTGTGGCTTAGAAATATTCTTAGAAGCTTCAACTTTATTAATATTTTTGAAGTAGAATTCCCTAATTGATGGCATATTATTGTTCGCCAGCCATTTTCATAGATTGATCATAGTGGATTAATGCATCAAGAACTTCGTCTAAATCGCCTTCGATGATTCTATCTAATTTTTGAACAGTAAAGCCAATTCTATGGTCAGTTACACGGTTTTGTGGGTAGTTATAAGTTCTAATCTTTTCGCTTCTTTCACCGGTACCGACTTTGAGTTTTCTTTCGTTACCAATTGCTTCTTGTTGTTCTGCTAATTTATTTGCATACATCTTAGCACGAAGCATTTGCATTGCTATTTCTCTATTTTGAATTTGAGATTTTTCAGTTTGACATGCGACAACTGTACCTGTTGGAATGTGTGTGATTCTAACTGCGGATTCAGTCTTGTTAACGTTTTGTCCACCTGCACCTTGTGAGTGATATGTATCTACTTGTAAGTCATTAGGGTTGATTTCAATATCAATTTCTTCTGCTTCAGGCATAACTAAGACAGTAGCAGTTGATGTATGGATACGTCCACTTGCTTCTGTAGCAGGGACTCTTTGAACTCTATGAGCGCCACTTTCAAATTTAAGCTTGGAGAAGACTTTTTTACCAGAGACTTTGAAAGAAATAGTAGAGAAGCCACCTGCTTCAGATGGTGTTTCATCTAAGATTTGAATCTTCCAACCTTGTGTTTCAGCGTATCTAGTGTACATTCTGAATAAGTCACCAGCGAAAATGTTAGCTTCATCACCACCAACAGCGCCTCTAATTTCAACAATAATATTCTTATCGTCATTAGGGTCTTTTGGTAATAACAATTCTTTAAGTTCAGCTTCTACTGCTTCAATAGATGCTTCAAGAGTTTTAATTTCTTCTTTACCCATTTCTGCTAATTCAGGATCAGAATCATAAGCCATTTCCTTAGCGCCTTCTAAGTCTTCAAGCATCTTCTTATATCTAGTAAATGCTTCGACTTGTGGGTCGAGGTTAGCTCTTTCTTTTGATATCTCTTTAAAATGTTTAATGTCTTTAACACAGTCTTCTGTTGCTAGTTCAGCGTCGATTTCAGCTAATCTTTTTTCAGCAACAACTAATCTTTGATACATGCTGTCTTCCATACTTTTCTCCTAAAACCGGAAGTATTTTAACATATAGTATTTAAAATTAATAGATTTTAACTATCTCGCTAAATCATTAATAGTGTATAATGTTAAAGATATTTATGGCATACAAAGCATTATATAGGACATACCGTCCATCAACTTTTGAAGAAGTCGCTGGTCAACAGCACATTGTTAAGACATTAAAGAATGCATTAGCTACTGGAAAAATTGCTCATGCTTATCTTTTTGCGGGCCCTCGTGGAACTGGTAAAACCACCATGGCTAAGTTACTTGCAAAAGCACTTAACTGTGAAGAAGGCATTGGCCATCAATGTAACATGTGTAAGAACTGTCAAGCTATTATGGATGGCACTCATCCTGATGTTTTGGAGTTGGATGCTGCTAGTAACAACGGTGTTGATAACATTAGAGAATTAATTGATAACGTTAAATATGGAACTATCCTTGGTAAACATAAGATTTATATAATCGATGAAGTTCATATGTTATCTGCGGGTGCTTTTAACGCACTTTTAAAGACTTTAGAAGAACCACCAGAGAATGTTATTTTTATCTTAGCTACTACAGAACCTCATAAAATTCTTCCTACTATTCTTTCTAGATGTCAAAGATATGACTTTACTAAAGTAAGTGATAAAGACACAAAAGAAAGAATTAAGACAGTATTAGAAAAAGAAGGCATTTCTTATAACGAAGACGCTATCAATCTAATTATCAAATTAGCGGATGGGGGAATGAGAGATGCTTTATCTATTCTTGATCAAGTACTTGCTTATTCAGGCAATACTTTAAGACAAGAAGATATTTTAGAAATCTTTGCTTTAGAATCTAAAGAGGAAAAGATTGGTTTATTAAAGTCTGTATTCGCAAAAGACGTTAATGATGTTTTAAATAGACTGCATAGATATATCGAAAAAGGTAGTGACTTAAAAAGATTAACTGACGACCTACTTTTAATATTAAAAGATGTTCTTATTTATCAAACATCATGTAATGAGAGATATTTACAAATACTTGGTGAAGAAGAATGTAGAGAACTCGCATTAACTATTTCCGATAAGGATTTATTGGAAATGATTGAAGCGTTAATGAACGCTACAAAAGATTATCGTGGAGTTACTTCGATTGCACCTGTATTTGAGATTACATTGTTAAAATTAGTTACTATTTTTTCTAATTCTTCAAAACCAATGGTTAAAGAAGTAATTAAGCAAGAACCTCCAAAGCCTGTTGAAAAGCCTGTTCCTGCTCTTATTCCTGCTCCATCACCTGCGCCAAATTTTGGCTCTAATTCATTTTTAGATGATGAAGAAGAACCTGAAAAAGTTAGTGTTTGGGTAAAACCAGCAGTTGAAGCTCCTAAATTTGAGCCTAAGTCTATCGAAGAAACTAGAGAAGAGGAAGAAATTAAGCCTACTCCAGTTGTTGAAGTACCTAAAGAAGAAATAAAAGTAGAAGAACCTGTAATAGAAGAACCTCAAACGCTTAATGTTTCAGATACAGTTCTACAAATGAAGAATGTTATGGTTGATGACCATTATGAAATTAGCCAAGACGATCTTTTAAAGATGATTGTAATTAGTAAGAAGGATATTAAGAACTCTCTTTTAGAGAATTGGCCAATGATTAAACGCTACACTGCTCATCCAATTCTTTCAAAAGCGGCTATTTTATTAATTGACGCTCATCCGTTAGTGGCTAGCGATAAGTTTGTTGTTATTGAATACAGTATGAACTCATTAGTGGCAAAAGCTAACCTTGTTGAGAACCAACTTGCTTTGCAAAATGTTATTGAGACTGTATTTAAGAAGAGATTATTTGTATACGCAATTAATAGAAGCCAATCTGTTGATATACAAATTCTTTATAAACATAAGTACCAAGTTAATCAATTGCCAAAGGCAAATACAATATCATTCGAATACGAAGGAGAATAATTTATGAACATGCAACAAATGTTAATTCAAGCCCAAAAAATGAAAAGAGAACTTGAAAAGGCTTTGAATGAATTAAAAGCACAAGAATTTTCAATTACAAAGAACGGTATGGTCACCATCAAAATGTTAGGTGATAAAACTGTAACTAGTATTGATATTGATGAAGATGCATTTGATAAAGAAAACAAAGATATGGTTCAAGAATCTATAGTTTTAGGTATTAATGAACTTTCAAAGCAAATTAGTGACATGGAAGATGAAATCAATGAACGTGTTACTGGACAAAAGGGAGGATTCCCATTCTAATGAAGACCTTAAAGTCATTAGAGAGGCTTGAGGAATCATTTAATAAACTGCCAACTATTGGTAAAAGAAGTGCGGAAAGACTTGCTTATTCTATTCTTGATTTACCAAATGAGGATGTAGATGAGTTTTGTAATGCATTAAAAGCAGTTAAAAACAAAATTCATGTATGTCCAATATGTGGAGCATATACTGAAGAAGAAGTTTGTGATGTATGTGCTGATACATCTAGAGATAAAAGTGTTCTATTGGTTGTTTCATATCCTAAAGATGTTATTTCTTTTGAGGCAATGAATACATACAGAGGTTTATACCACGTTTTAGGTGGTATTATTTCTGTTCAAAATGGTAAATCAATTGATGAATTGAATATAGCGGGCTTAATCGAAAGAGTTAAAGATGGTAGTGTTAAGGAACTAATAATCGCGACAAACCCAACAATTGAAGGTGAAACAACTGCTATTTATCTATCAAAAGTTTTAAAAGAGTATGTGCCGAACATAACTAGATTAGCCTACGGGCTTCAAATGGGTGGGACGCTCGACTATACTGACTCATTAACTCTAGCCAAAGCTATTGAAGGAAGAAGAAAGATTTAGGGAGGAAAACTATGTTTATTACACTAGAAGGACCTGAAGGTTCAGGCAAAACAACTGCGGTTAATGCAGCAGTAGCACAATTAGAAAAACTTGGATATAGTATCGTAAGAACTAGAGAACCTGGTGGTACTCCTATTTCTGAACAAATTAGAAATGTAATATTAGATAAAGCTAATACTGCAATGGATCCTCGTACTGAGGCTTTACTTTATGCTGCAAGTAGACGTCAACATTTAGTTGAGAAAGTATGGCCTGCTGTAAAAGAAGGAAAGATTGTTATTTGTGATAGATATTTAGATTCTTCGTTAGCATATCAAGGTGGTGCTAGAGGTTTAGGAATTGAGAATATTTTAAACATAAATATGTTTGCTACAGAAGGCACATTTCCAGATTTAACATTATTATTTGATATTGATCCAGAAGTAGGTTTAGCTAGAATTGCTGCTAACGCAAGTAGAGAAGTCAATAGACTTGATTTAGAAAAATTAGATTTCCATAAGTCTGTCAGAAATACATTCTTAGATTTAGCAAAACAATACCCTGATAGATTTGTTGTAATAGACGCAAGTAAGTCGCAAGAAGAGGTTGCTAAAGCAACATTAGATGTTATTCTTGCTAGATTATGCAAGTAGAGAAGTATTTAAAGACATATCAGCCAATTATTTATAAAACATTCACTAATGCGTTAGTTAATGACCAACTTTCGCATGCTTATTTATTGTCAGGACAAGCAGGAACTCCATTACTTGAAACCGCTATCTTTTTAGCTAAGTCAGTATTATGTGATTCTCCATCTCCATTAGCGTGTAATAATTGCATTACATGTTTAAGAATTGATGATAGAAATTATCCTGATTTCTTCATCTTTGATGGTTCTAAAGAAACAATTAAAAAAGAAGCTGTTGCTACTATTGAGTCTTCTTTTGAAATGAAAGCGTTTGAAGCAAAAGGTATAAGAGTCTACATTCTTCATTTAATTGAGAACATGACAATTGAAGCTGTTAACGCTATTTTAAAATTCCTAGAAGAACCTGGCATGAAGATATATGCTTTCTTAACTACAAATAATGAAAGTGCGATCTTACCTACCATTATCTCTAGATGCCAAATGATGCGATTAAAGCTTATTGATCGACAACAGGTAATAGAAAACGCCATAGAGTATGGGGTTGAAGAGAAAGACGCAGAACTACTTTCTTACCTTTATAACGATGGTGAACTTATTAGAGATAAGATTGATGATGAAGACTTTTTAGAAGGCTATAACGAGACGAAACAGGCCTTAGAAGACTTTTTAGAGTTACTATCTAATAAAAATACTAATGCTTTGATTTATCAAACAGATAAAACAATTCTGCCTTTACTCAAAGGTAAAGAAGACTGCCGTTTCTTCATTGATTTCTTGGTAGAAGTCTTCCAAGACATACTTTCAATTAAACATGGTAATGTACCATATTTAAAAAGTTATGCTACAATACTTAAGCAACTTGCAGAAGATTTATCAAATATAGATGATAAATTGTTAAAAATATTAAAACATCGTAGTATGGTTAACTTAAATGTTAATTCTTCGCTATTGATTGATCATTTGGTTAACGAAATCATAAAGGAGTAGGACATGGAAAATAAATATTTAGAAGAAAAAATAGATAACTCCGCATATTCACATTATATAGGAATTAGGTTTTCTAATTCCTCAAGAGCATATTTCTTTGGTTACAAGGATTTAGATTTATCAGTTGGCGATAAAGTAGTCGTTGATACTGTTAGAGGTACTGAATTAGGCTTTGTTGCAACTAATCCATTCGCTATTGAAAACTATTCTTCTGAGATTGGCCTCAAACCAATCCTTAGAAAAGCTACAGATGTAGACGTTAAGTGTCATGAAATCAATATAAAAGACGCAAATTACGCTATGGAAATCTGTAAATCTGAAATTGAGAAGTTATCCTTAGATATGACACTAGTTTCTTGTGAATATACTTTAGATAAATCTAAAGTAATTTTCTCTTATGTTGCAGATGCAAGAGTTGATTTTAGAGAGCTTTTAAAGGTCTTAGCTGTTAAATTACACACTAGAATTGAACTTAGACAAATTGGCCCAAGAGATAAATCCAAATTAGTAGGGGGTATTGGCTCATGTGGCCTTACATTATGCTGTTCTACATTTTTAAATGAATTTGATGGTATCTCTATTCAAAGAGCAAAGAATCAAATGCTCGCAATCAATATTCCTAAGTTAAGTGGTCACTGTGGCAAACTTATTTGCTGTTTAAAATATGAGGATGACTTTTATTTAGAAGCTAGAAAGTCATTCCCTGATTTGGGCACTAAGGTATTTATCGATAAAGTTGAATATACAGTTTCTAACGTTAACGTTATCTCAAATATAATTAGAGTTGAAAACGCTGATGATATTAAATTCTTAACTAAGAAAGACTTCCTAGAACAAACACATTGGAAGAAAAAAGTAGATAATTCAAGTAAAGATGAAAAGAAATAAAAGCTTTGATGGTGGTAGTATTTTATATCTAGTAGCGACACCTATTGGAAACTTAGGTGAATTTTCTTCTAGAGCGTTAGACATCATTAAAGAAGTAGACGTTATTGGTTGTGAAGATACAAGAAATACTCAAAAACTTTTAAGTTTTTTCGGTATTAAAAAAGAACTATGTAGCCTTAGAGAACATAACGAGAGTAGTAGTTCAGATTATTTGATCAAACGCCTACTTAATGGCGATAAAGTGGCATATGTAAGCGATGCAGGCTACCCTTGCATTTCTGATCCTGGGAATATTTTAGCTAGAAAAGCTATTGAAGCTGGCGCTAACGTATCCACTATTTGTGGTAGTTCTGCTTTTTTAAATGCACTCGTCTCTTCTGGACTACCAACTGACCACTTTACTTTCTATGGATTTGTTTCTCCTAAAGATAATGAAGCTATTCAAGAATTAACTGCTCTTAAAGGTAGAAAAGAAACACTCATTTTCTATGAAAGTCCTCATAGAATAGAAAGAACTTTAAAAATATTCGCTGAAGTCTTTGGTGATAGGCAAGCGGTTATCGCTAGAGAACTAACAAAAATAAATGAAGAATTTGTTAGAGGCACATTAGATGAACTATCAGCAATGGACTGTGACACTTTAAAAGGTGAGATGGTTATTATTATTGAAGGCAATACAAGTAAGCAAGAAGTAAGCGACGAAGATGTTTTTAAACGTCTTGAAGAACTAAAAAAACTAGGTGTTAATAAAAAGGCATCTATTGAAATCACATCGCAAGAATTAAAGGTAAACAAAAATTACATAAAAGGCTTAGTTATTAAGGCAAACGATAGACTTAAGTAAGAAAAACTAATAGATTTTCTTATTTTTTATTGTAATTTTTGTTTGCTTTTTTTAATATAGTTGTCGGCCTAAGACTTGAGGAGGTTTTATATGAATATAAGAAATATTGCAATCATTGCTCACGTTGACCATGGTAAAACCACCTTGGTTAATGAATTATTAAAAACTGGTGGTGCGTTTAGAGATAACGAAGAAATTACTGATAGAGTAATGGACAATAATGATATCGAAAGAGAAAGAGGTATCACAATCTTAGCTAAAACAACATCGGTTTATTATAAAGACACTAAAATTAATATTTTAGATACACCAGGTCACGCTGACTTTGGTGGTGAAGTTGAAAGAATCATGAACATGGTTGACGGTTGCTTACTTTTAGTAGATGCATTCGAAGGTACAATGCCTCAAACACGTTTCGTTTTAAAGAAAGCACTTCAAGCACATATTAAACCAATTGTGTGCATTAACAAAGTTGATAGACCTAACATCAATATCGAAAGAACTTTAGATGAAGTTTTAGAGTTATTCATTGAATTAGGTGCTCCAGATGATTTCTTAGAATTCCCTGTAGTATTTACTTCTGCTTTAAAAGGTACTTCTTCTTTACAAGCTAGACCTGATACACAAGTTCCTGGAATGGACTGTGTCTTAGATACAATCATTAAAGAAATTAGTGAACCAAAGGTAGATTTAAATGCCCCACTTCAAATGCAAATTTCATTATTAGACTATAACGATTTCGTAGGTAGAATCGGTATTGGCACTATCAAAAAAGGTACCATTCACGTCAACGACAATGTTACTGTTTCAAGGTTAGATGGTTCTACAACTAATTTTAGAGTCATGAAATTGTTTGGTTTCCAAGGCTTAACAAGGACAGAAATTAACGAAGCTTCTGCAGGTGAAATTGTTGCTGTTGCAGGCTTGACAGATATTAACGTTGGTGAGACTATTGGTGAATTCAATAATGTTGATCCACTTCCATTAATTAAACTTGATGAACCAACACTTCAAATGACTTTTGGCACTAACTCATCACCATTTGCTGGACAAGATGGTAAGTTCTTAACTGCTAGACACATTCAAGATAGACTCTTTAGAGAAACTCAAAGAGATGTTGCTTTAAAGGTTCAAAGATTAGCAGATAGAGAAGCATGGGTTGTTTCAGGTAGAGGTGAATTACATCTTGGTATCTTAATTGAAAATATGAGAAGAGAAGGCTTTGAACTAGAAGTTAGTAAGCCTCAAGTTATCATTAAAGAGATTGATGGTGTTAAATGTGAACCATACGAAGACTTATTAATTGACGTTCCTAATGACTTTGTTGGAGATATCATGACAACATTAGGTACTAGAAACGCCGAACTCATTAACATGGATACACGTGAAACAACCGTTTTAAACTACGTAATTCCTTCACGTGGCTTATTAGGCTTCACAAGTAATTTCATGACTCTAACAAAGGGTTATGGCATTATTTCCCATACATTTAAAGAATATAGACCAATGGTAAATATGAATATTGGTGAAAGACAAGTAGGCGTTCTTGTTGCAACTGAAACAGGACAAGCTACTCCATACGCTATTCAACACGTTGAAGAAAGAGGCACAATGTTCATTCTTCCTGGTGATCAAGTATATGAAGGCATGGTCGTTGGTGAAAATAGATACGATATGGACTTAGCAGTCAATGTTGTATTGAAAAAAGAATTAACTAACATGCGTTCCGCTAATAAAGATAATACTGTTGTTCTTAAAACTCCTAGAAAGATGTCTTTGGAAGCTTGCTTAGATTATATTAATACTGATGAATTAGTTGAAATTACTCCAACAGTATTTAGAATGAGAAAGAAAATTTTAAATACAGTTGAACGTAAGAAATATGATTCACGTGTCAAAAAAGGCGAAAATATGTAAGAAAAACGGACTTTGCGGTCCGTTTTAATTTGAATAAGTAATTTATATTAAAAACTATTTTTCTTCTGCTACAGAAGCATCATTTTTATCAATTCTATGTTCAGAATTGATTTCTTCTACTGCAGGTTCGTTTTTAGCTTTTTTGTTATTAATAGCGTTATAAACGATTGCTGCTAATGCTCCACCACCCATTGGGGCAATAATGAAAATCCAAACATGTTTTAATGCAGTAGCTTCTCCACTGAAGATTAAATCACCGAATGCAGTAGCAATACTTCTTGCAGGGTTTACAGAAGTACCTGTAATACCAATACCTAATAAATGAACAAAAAGTAATGCAGCACCGATAATAAGTCCAGCATATTTAGTAACTCCGTTCTTTTCATCTGTGACGTGTAATATAACGTAGACAAAGACGAATGTAAGAATGATTTCAAGGAGCATTGAAGCAAGGATTGGTAAAAAATCTAAATCATTGCCAGGTGTAAAGTTACTTCCTGCGATTTCAAAGAAATAATCATCTCCACCAGCCATTTTTAAAATGCCAAATAAACAAATAGCGCCTAATAATCCGCCAATTATTTGGGCAATGACATAACCAACAAAGTCTCTTAAAGACATTCTTTTTGTCATAAAACAAGCAAGTGAGACTGCTGGGTTAATGTGACATCCGGAAATTTTGCCAATTAATAAAGACATAATGACAATTACAAGACCGAATGTGAATGCAGTTGCAAATAAGCTGTTAGCAACACAAGCAACTCCTACAGCAAAGAACACTAAAACAAATGTTCCAATTGCTTCAGCGAATAATGCTTTCCAATTATTATTTTCCATATGTTAATTCCTCCTATTTAACATCGACGTCATCAAATTCTTTTGACTCTTTATTTTGTTTTTCTACAAACTTTTTAGCTTTTGCTTTATCTGATAAAGAAACCTTTTGTGCTTCTTCTTCATCACGATAATTAACAACAACTTGTGAGAATGGAATATTGATATTGTTCTTATCGAATAAGATTTTAATAGCTCTATTCATATCTCTTTGAGTTTGATATAAATCTTCTTCTTTAACTTGAGCGATGATTCTAATAACTACTGAAGAAGCGCCCAATTCAGCAACACCTTTATAATAAGGGCCTTTAACTATTGCAGGCAATTCTTTTTTAATTTCAGGGAATGCATCTGATAATACTTTTTCAACTCTTTCGATTGATTCGTTATATTCAATACCTACGTCACAAATAGCGACAGAAAGATCTTGAGTATTATTAATGATATTAGAAATAGAAGCGTTATTAACGATATTGATGTTACCAGCAGCGTCTTGGATTCTAGTTCTTCTTAAACCAATTTGTTGAACTGTACCTCTCCAACCATTAACAACAACGACATCACCAACTTTAATATCACCTTCAAATAACATAAAGATTCCAGCGACAATATCGCTGACCATTTGTTGACATCCAAGTGAGATAACTAAAGTTAAGACTCCAGCACCAGTAACGATAGCAGCAGTATCAACACCCCATGCCGCTAATGATAATAAGAGAATGAGGATGAATGCTAAGTACTTAGCAACGTTACCAACTAAGAGTAATGTAGTTTTAGCGGTATTATTCTTAACAACAGTGCCTAATTTAGCAACCCACTTGCCAACTTCACTAGAAACTACACAAGCAGCGATGATAACAATAGTTTTAATAATTCTAACATCTGTTTGCTTAGCGAAGTCTTCTTCATAGAGATTAAATAATAATGAATCTGGTTTGAAGATTGATTTTCTAGCAGCAACAATAATGATAAATGCTAGAAACATTGCATCAATAACAAGATTAATTATTAACCCTATTAGCTTAAGATTTGATTTTTTCTCGTCCATAATTGAAACTCCTTATAGTTTTATATTTGTTACGACTGTTCTTGGTTGAATTTCCCCTTTTACATAGTAAGTCACAACCAACTTACATGCTGAAGATGCCATGTTCACAACTGATATTCTATGTTGCTCATGTGCATTAGAATCATCTAAATCTAGACATTCAGATTTATTACCTGATGCATCTTCAATATATGCTTGGAATCCTTCAAAGATCCCATAGTCGTCTGAATAAATAAGTGTGAAGTAATAATAGCCATCTTCACCACAGTGGCATTCACCTTTTACCTTTTCAAATACACTTTCTGCATGATAGAACTGGACTTTATAACTATCAAGTGTTCTAACTACATCTAATCCAACTTCACCAGTTAAAGTTAATTGGAAAGTTACATCAGTATTTTTCTCTTCTAATTTAGTGTTGAAGCTATCAAGCATTTCTTTAGTTAATGCGATGCTTCCTTTAATAACACCATCTTTCGAAGTATATGCTTCTTCACTGTAATCGTATGATTCAATTTCTTTATCGCTTTCGGAAAAGTGTAGGAATAATTTACTATCTTCTTTTACGTTTTTAGCATTAAATTCAAAGTAAATAGCGCCGTCTTGGTAGTTTACTTGATCGAATGAAGCAGACATACCTACATTGATTAATGTGGTGACACCAAATGTAGAAGCTGCACCAGCAGTAACTAATGAACCGGTAAGAATCTTTAATAATTTTTTACGGTCCGCTGCTTGCTTAGCGGTAACATTTTTGTTATATCCATCTTCGACTAGTGTATTTTCATTTGCAGAAGAGAATTCTTTATATCTTTCTGTTTCACCTGGCATTATGAAGTTGTCTGCACGTGTTACTTCTTTTGCACGTTGAGAATTGTATTCATCATTAATCATGCTGCAACAACTCCTTTCCTCTTCTTAAGTACTTCAAGTGTAACTAATCCACCCGCAGTAAGAAGACATAAAGTACCAAATACTACCGCAACAGTTATTTCAGCAGTAGTAGCACCTTTAGAAAGTTCTTTAGGTTTCTCTCTTAGAACAACTGAATCAATAGTAGCGTCTGTTAATTCTTGAAGAGTGATTCCATAATCTTCATCATAACCATAATTAGTAGCATCATCACCTAAAGCCCATTTATAGAAAATGTCTTTATACATATCTTTAAACTTAACTAAATTCTCTTCCCCTTCAGGGATGAACTTAGATAAGTATTCTTCATAAGTAATTGTTTTTTTATCTAATTGTTCGCTTAATACTGAGTTATATTTTTGTCTCATTATTTCAACAACTAACCATTCAAATTGGCCTATATCATTACATGCTTCTAGTTGAGTGTTAAACTCTTCTTCTAATACATCTAATTCAGTGCCTTCTAAAGTCTTTGATAGTTCTTCATAACTACTCTTAAGGTTAGCGATTGTTTGAGTTTGCATATTTATTAAGATTGCTTCATATGCTTTTTCAGCAAACTCTAAATCAGCTTTAGCTTTATCAAAGTCTCTAAATGATCTAACACCAATTTGTTCAACATAGTCATTAACTAGAGTAGTAATTTTTTCATTAGAACATTCTCTAACCATACCACCTGCACTAGCCATATGATCAACAGTAGTGTTAATGCAAGAAACTGCTAATCTATATTTTTCAGCTTCTAATTCATAGTCAATGTTACCTGTGATAGTAACTGCTCTAAATGGAGCACCTTGTGTTTGAGACTCTCTTCTACCAAGAATAGTGTCATATTGAATAGAATAGAAGTTCTTAAGAATTTGTTCAAAATTAGGTAATGCTCTTTCTGGCAAATTAATAGTAATAGATAAAGCTTCATCGGCAGAATTATCTAATTTTGAACCCGCGATAACAGCACTTTCTGTAGCTGCTTGAATATTCTCAACATATGTTTGTTTTTGCTCTTCGGTTACATTATTCGGAGAAAGATTAGCGACATTATCAAATGCTTGGTTAGCGATGACAACAATATCTAAAAGAGTATCTTCACTAGCTTTTTCAATAGCTTCCGCTGCAGAACTTTCTGCTACTTCACCACTTTGAGTAGTGCCAACAACCATGTCAGTTAAAATATCTTTGGAAGAGTCTTTAGTTAATTTTGGAATAGTTACGTATTCAACGTTTCCTTCCTCGTTAGTGACTTTAGCGCCACAGCAAGACCATTCATAGTGACCTCTTCCAGTTCTTTCAGTAGTGGCAGCTTCATCGACAACAAGTTTTTTAACGCCTTCGTGGTTATCTGGATCAAGATCATCATAGAAAATATAATCTGGATCTCTATATTGACAAATTGAACATTCTAAACCCCATGAGCCAGGAGTAATACATGTTGATTCTGCGAATCTTTTTTCGTCAAATACGTGGCCATAGTAGTGGTCTTCTTTAGTTAATCCACACATGCCACACTTGAATATACCTAAACCTTCTTTAGTACAAGTTCCAGGTTCGATTTCTTCATAAAGGTTCCACATATGTTCGTTTGTTTTACAAATAGTAACTTTTTGGATGTTTCCTTCTTCGTCTAAAACGGTTTGATGACAGCAATCCCATTCATAGTGGCCTTCACCTTCTGTGTCTTCTGTAGAAGGAACATCTACAACAGTAACGAGATTTCCTTCGTGCGTATCATGATCATAATCTTCGTATTCAATAAATTGAACATCTCCACATTCAGAACATATCATTCCCCAAGACCCTTTAGTTATACAAGTTGGTTGAGCTATTCTGGTTTCTTGATAACTATGTTGTGGCTCGGAAGCTACTTCTTTTGTTAATCCGCAGATTGAACATTTATATTCATCTAAGCCTTCTTCTGTACAAGTAGGATATTCAATAGTGCGATTATATTCCCAGTTATGTTCGCCTTCTTTACAAATAACGACTTCTTCTCCATCATCACCATTTTCAGAATATGGCGCGTGACAGCATGACCATTCCATATGACCTCTACCTGTAGTGGTTTCAGTAGAAGGAGTATCAACAACTATAATTGGACTTCCTTCATGATTATATGGATTGTCATCAAAATAACTTTTAATGACTTCTCCACAACGTTGACAAGTATATTGAAAATAGCCTCTATTTAAACAAGTACCAGATACTTCAATTCTATCGTCATCATTAAACAAATGTTGTGCTGGTCTCACATCTGTTTGAGTTTCACCACAATCTAAACAAGTTCTAGTTTCGGAACCATCATGAGTGCAATCTTCTTCTACGGTTATCTCCCAATTAGACCAATTATGTTTGTCTGGAATTGGGTCAACTTCTTGTATTACAGGTTCCCCACAAACAGTACAAATGTATTTTGCTGTACCAGATTGTGTGCAAGTAGGCTCATCAACAAATTCAGATGGTATTGATGGTAATGTATGGCCAGTTGCTTGAAGAACTTCTCTTTCAGTTTCAAAACAAATCGTACAAGTTTTGTCGTGGTAACCATTTTCAGTACATGTAGGTGCCTTATATCCTTCTTCATCTTCTTCATCTGCGTATTCCCAGTTATGGTCATCTAAAGGAATAGAATAATGAAGTGTACGTCCACATTTTTGACAATCAACTTCCCAGTAACCTTCCTCTTGGCATGGTACATCCGAATAGTACCATTGGATATCTTCCTCATCATATAAGTGACCAATGTTACCCCATAAATTAAAAGTATCATAAGGGTAAACGTCATGATTTTCAAAATCGTCAGTTGCTTCAGCCAGATTCATTTCGGTAGTACAATCTTTTAATTTGTCAGTACCGTTACAGCCGTTTCTAGTAATCATTGATACCGTTTGGATATTTTCATTATCTGTACCTAATGTTAATTTAGCATTGGTATCACATGATGTATCACCCATTGTCCAAATAGTGTTAATGTCTCCAGATGTTCCGTTAGTAGCTTCTAAATAAATAGGAGCCATATTGTTACCTGAATATATTCTGTTATTTTGTCCACTAACAATAAAAGTCATGTTAACTGTATATTGGGTGCTGTTATAAATATGGAAAGCTTCACCATTGTTAGGAATATCAGCCAAAATAAAATTATTGATATCTAAGTTAATGTTGATTTCATTATTAACTGCTAAAGCATTTGATGTGATGTAGATTTCAATGGTATCACTCAATGTTCCACTATATTCGATAGTGTCTCCGTTTTCTAAATAATCTATCTCGCCAATTAGGTTAGTGTAGACATTGTTGTCTTCAGCAAAAACAGGATTAGTTTGCGCTACACCTATTGATAACAAGCCTAAAATTGATACTCCGAGCAATTTTTTGCAATTCATTTTTTGATTATACAAAAATATTTGTATTAGTGCTACTTTTTTAGAATAAAGTGCTAAAGAGTTAGGTGACAAAGTTAACGCAACACTGAAAATAATTTGACAATCCGACAATTTGTTTTACCTTCTTTTACGGAAAGGAGGCAAAAATGAATAGATTAACAATCGAAGAAAGAATGCTTATACAAGCTTGCATTTCTAAAAATATGAATTATACGGAAATTGCAAATAGACTAGGAAGAAATAAGTCCACAATTAGCAGAGAAATATCAACACACATGGTTATCAAAGAAGGCTATTTTGAGAAAGATTGTATTCATAGAAAGAAATACATCCTTTGCAATTCATGTCCTTATAGAACAGGTTGTCATCATCAGAAATACTATTACAATTTTCAAGAAGCAGATAAAATTTCGAAAGGACTTAGAAGTTCATCACGTAAATTTACCCGTCTGAGCGCTAAAGAAATTGAAATTATAAACAATGTTTTATTGGAACAAATTAGAAGGCTGAAACAGTCATTACATCATGCATATGTTTCAAATCCAAATTTAGCTAAGATTTGCTGTGAAAAAACAATACGAAGACTTATTTATAATGGATTTTCAGAAATAAAAGCCCACGAATTAAGAAAATTTGTTGTTTATAAACATTGCTATGAGAAGCCAAAAGAATTTCAACTAAGAGATATCTCAGTCTTGATTGGGCGCCAGTTTTCAGATTATTTAAAGTTTTGTTCGAACCATAAAAGATATAACGTTGTCCAATATGATTCAGTTATAGGTAAAACGATTGATGAATTTGCAATTTTAACTATTACATTTATAAAGTATGAATTTCAATTTGGACTGCTGATTAAAAAATCAAATCCAAAGGATGTTGTAGTTAAAATAAAGAAACTCTTTAGGTTATTAGGCAGCCATTTAGTTAAAGAAATTTTCCAAATTAATCTAGCGGATAACGGGGTTGAATTCTCTTATTTTAATGATATTGAAATTGATGATAATGATGAATTTATATGTAGAACTTTCTTTACAAATCCATACAAAGCAACTGACAAGCCACATTGTGAAAGATATCACGAATTTATCCGCTATATTCTTCCGAAAGGAAAGTCACTAGACTTTTTAACGCAAGAAAAAGTAAATTGGATTTTTTCCCAAATAAATTCATATGTTAGAAAAGAATTAAACGACCAAACCCCATATGATTTAATGAGAAGAAAATTTGGACAAAACTTCTTAGATCAAATTGGCATTTTTAGAGTAGAAAAGAAAAAGGTCGACTTAAGACAAATTTGTTGACCTTTTTCGTATCACTTTTCCAACGTTGCGTTAACCTCGCCAAATCTTAACGCAATGTGTTTTTGTTATGCTCAATATTCTAATTATGAATATGTAACTTGTCAAATTTATGACATGTTAACGCAACAAAACTTAAAACATTTTTTCATCTAATAGATTTTTT
>JAILIF010000069.1 GCA_024695405.1 Bacilli bacterium | reverse complement strand
CACTAACTACATCATAATATTGTTCAGTAATTGTGTAACTAGAAGCGTTCCCTATTTCTATATTGAATGCATCACTGCATTAAAAGATTTCAAACATCAAATAAATTTATCAAATAGTTTATTTATTTTTTAGATTTTGATTCATTTAGTTTTCCAATTGCTCCATCAAAATCAACCGCGCCAAAAACTTGTTCTCCGTTTTCAAAACGAGCAAGCATTTTTTTAACTTTTTCAATTAGTTGGGTATTAGAGAACGTATTTGCTATTTCAAAAGGTATTTCTAAAGATGAACCTGCAACAATCGATTGTCCAACAACAACAGAAAAATCAATAGGTATCATTTTAACAATATGCCACCCCGCAATATTTCCTTTTCCGGTTAAAGTATGATCGCTTGGTGGAGTAGAGATATATTCATCGGTCTTTTTAGCAAATTCTTTATTAATGTTACTACGTAGTGGTATCCCAACGGTCACTTTACTGCCTTTATATGAAAGACCTCTAATAATAAAATAAGGACGATCCAAATCTTTTTCAAATTCAGTGTCGCCTACCATCTTATTGTAAAATGACTGCTTCAATTTAAAAACTTTTTTCATTTGTAATAAAATGGCTTCACCAAACTTTTAGTGAAGCCTCTTATACCAATAATGGTCTAGGGACAATACCCTGCCCTAACAGGTGCAATATTAATTGCATATATATTATCATATGATTGTAAGTATTTGTCAACAAAACCCTCTAGTTTAACTACTATTTTTATATTAAAAGTTGATGTTCTCATCCTTCAGACATTACTTTTAATTCACTATGTTCTTAAAGAGTTAAACTAATATCTTGCTATATAAGTCTAAAACTATTTAAATTCTTTTTACTAAAGGTAATTTGTATTTTATAGATATTAGTAACCTTCTGTTGTATATACATCCATATTACCAATACATATTCTACCTTTATTATTCTCATTAAAATGTTCTACTTTACTGTACATATAGAATTCAAAGGTACAAACAGGAATGGGAAAAACAATAGAATATTTTGTCGGACGTGTCCTATCGGTCGGCAGATTTGTCGAACTAGACAAAAGATCAAAGACAGTTATTTGCTGATTAAACAACTTGAATCGAACAACAGCGTCACAAACAGAGCTATATGTCCATTCATTAGAAAGATTCCTCCAATGTGCTAAATCAACATCAATTTTCGAAACGGGTGTATCAAATCTATATTCAATAAAAGCTTCTCTAATATTTTTTCTAATTGGAGACATTACAATATACTCGTTATGTATGTAACCAGTTCTATATCTACGTGTTTCAAATCTAAACCCCGAAGAGGTATTGTGCGAAACAAAATTATTTCTTAAATAATCACTTACAGGGTATGAATCAGCAAAAACATAATCAGTAGGTTTAATCGTCGCCACTTTATGTTCATAGTTATGATATGAAATAAAACTTTTTAAATAATGAAAAATGAACGAATTTATTATAGTTCCACCACTATACGAAGAATTGCCAAAAGTATGAATCCCACAAACATATGTTTGTCCGTTATTATCGACCATGAAAATAGGCGATCCACTTTGACCTCCAACAGTATCTAAATCATAATGATATGTATACGTAGTTTTTCCATTTAAATTTCCGCAAACTTCCCACATAGTAGAAGGCTTATCTCCTGGATATCCATAAGAGTACACGCTATGATTATCCTCATACCAGTTACTAATTTTACCATAATAGCCAATTGTATTTCCTAAATCTCTATCAAGCTGAATTGCTGCCCAATCATAATCTAGTGTAGGATTCTCATAGTATTCCTTTTGAATATTAATTATGAATGCCTCGGCATAATATTTGTAAGAAGGAGAAATCTCACTATAACCATTTACTCCAGCATAAATCTTAACTATATCTGGAAAACGCGGATTCTCTATATTGTCTTCAAAATCGCTATTAATCTTTCCATTGCTATCAGTA
Organism: Bacilli bacterium; assembly: GCA_024695405.1. GTDB lineage: Bacteria > Bacillota_I > Bacilli_A > RFN20 > CAG-826 > RGIG9670. The sequence continues at coordinate 1,389 of JAILIF010000069.1, read as the reverse complement.
TATTTTTCAGTAACGTCGTCAAAAACGCAATGGCCTGCAGTAACTAGCAAATTTGGTCCTTCCAAAAATCCTGTGCCTATAAAACTTCTATCATGATATTTGCTATCGGCATTGCTCCAAATATTAAAATACGTAGTTTCGATTTTTACAGTAGCCCTATAAGGCCACGATTGTGGATTAGAAACTAGATTTCTATCATCAGTGCCATGAATAGTAGCACTTTGCAGAGGGCCCATTAGTGATTGCGTAGAATATCCAATGTCATTTTCAGAAGAATTAAAATCCATAATATTTTTTGATAATAAACTAACATTTTTACTCAAAGTGCTATTTCTTTTCGGATAAGAATTTGAATCAAAATATTCATATGTTGTAGTTTTTGTACTTATATTGTAGTTAACCATATTAGCAGAATTATAATCAGAATTAGTTAAAGATACTTTTTGTCTGGTAACTTCAAGATTATTGTCCAACAAAGAACTACTTTGATTTTCGCTAAGAACTTCATAAGCAAATGCTGATTCTTCAATCAGATTAGAACATTTATTAATTCCAACTGCGAATCTACCTGCATTATTAAAAGATGCAGACACCATAAAAACAAGCGTAAGTGTATTTAAGAACATTTTCTATCCTCCTAAAGAAAAAATTATAAAATCATTCGAAAAATCCTTAATTGCAAGTTTTTCAAAATCTTTTCCATTATAAAAAACTTCAAATCTATTAGAAAGTTTGTTTTCGTAATCAATACGTAACAAACTGTTACCATAATCAAAAGCGTACAATAAATCAGGGTTATTATCATAATCTTTCCATTTATCTAAATCATTATAATTTATTAAATAGCCTAAAAAGGTGGCTAAACTGGTATCCTTATTTTCTCTATCAATAAAATATTCTTTTTCTTGAAAAGTGAAACTATTAGGAAGCGAAGAAACAAGCATTGTTTCAGATGAATTAGAACCATCGTTTGTATTCGATGAGGTTGAATTGTTTGTATTAGATACATTGTCCTTTGTTTCTTTATTATTTTTGCAAGAGCAAGATACTGCAAAAAAAGAAGCCACTAAAATTAAACCCCTAAAAATCTTATTTTTGTTATCCATTTTCCCCTCTTTTTCTACTTACAATATATTACATATTTACAGTTAATGCAATTTTTCACATAATTTGTAATGTCCTTATACTTCAGACATTACTTTTAATTCATTACATTCTTAAAAGGAATATAGTTAGGCTAGTATCTTGTTATATAAATCTAATAGAGTAGCGTTACCCTCTTTATTAAACGTATATGTATTACTAGTTATTTCAAATTTATCTGAACCAATATCATATTCTATTTCATTAATAGAACAAATATTACCATCACTATCAATGTATGTAGTA
>JAILIF010000048.1 GCA_024695405.1 Bacilli bacterium | reverse complement strand
TTTTTTGATCAAAGGCATTTTCAATATTCTTAGCAATCATTAAAAAATCTGATTTTTTGTTCTTACTATCAAATTTGTAGTCGTTTTTTATTAAATAATAAATAAATCTATCTTTTTCGATATATTCATTAGCGATAATATTCTCTTTTGTTTTACTATCTAAATTTTTAATAAAGTTTTTATCTAAGCACATTAACAAAAATAGTTCAAAAGAAGGATTAGAAAATCCGAAAATAACGTCTTTCTCTTCTCTCACACAATTGATCAATCTCGATAAATCTTTTTTATAAATATCTAGATCAAACACAATTAGTATTTTGTCATAGCCTTTTTTGAAATCTTTCTTATTTTTAAGATAATTCTTAGCTAATTCAATCATGCTTAAGCAATTAGAAGCTCCTCTATCATTCTTTGTTTTTTCACATTTTATTATTCTTATTTCTTTGCTATCGACAAAATTAGTCTTTTCAAAAAGTTCATCAAAAAATCTTGGTTCAGTCACATTCCCTTCTAGTAAATAGTATATTTTACGAGCATTGGCCTTACTTCCGATATTTCTTTTAAGATTAGTTTTACAAATCGGTGGCATCTATTCGTTCTCCTAACTTAGGCACTGCTCCAAATCTACCCTCCAAATATCTTTTCGCTACTGTTGTAGTTCTATCCTTATAATCCATTAAAGAATATATATCTGAAATACCATCGTTTCCTTTTTCAACAAAATAAACTTCATCTCTTCTTAATGTATCTTCCATCAAAGAAGGCATATGAGAAGTAAAAATAAGTTGTGCATTATTTTCTTTGTTAAAATATTGAAAATCTAAAATAAGTTTTTTAATTAAATTAGGATGGCATCCCTTTTCAATTTCATCTATGACAAAGACCTTATCTTTTAATACCCCACCAAATAAAATTCCTAGAAGAAAGAACATCCTTTTTGTGCCATGACTTTCATCGTGAAAAGAAAATTGTGCATTAACATTTTTATGTTTAATAACTAATTTTTTAACTTCAAATGTCCCATAAGTATTTCTACTGATGCAAATAACTTCATCCTCATTTGCAAGTGAGAACTTATGTCTTAATGGATCGTTCAACAAAATATTCATCGTTCTTGGAGGAATAGAATTTAAAGTTTCTTGTCTATCATCATCAATAAAAGTAGCTGATTCAATGCCTGTATCATATTCTTTAAGTTTAGAAACGATATTATCAACATTAGTGTCGTTAATAATTGAATATACATTTTTAAAACTATCCACAACCGTTAAATCATACATAAAGAAATCAAAAATGCGTTTCATCGCAAAAGATATCTTATTCTCTCTCATAACTTTGTCTGGAGAATTCATATATGTTAAAAATAAAATATTTGAATTGTTCTTGTATGCTTCACAAAATACTTTTAAAACAGGATGATCATTACCAAGATATATATTTTCAGATTTAGAATATAAAGTTGCTTTTACGCTTCCATCTTTATTTAAGCTTTCAATGCATTCATCTTCTACAATATAATTCATAAATACACCAGAAGGTTTTATTGTGAAACCGTAAGAGTACAAATTATCTTCAAATAAAAAGACAAATGAAAACGATGTTGGCAAATGTTTATCATCTAAGAAAGCCACATTTCTTTCGCTAATACGTCCGGTTACAACAAATTCTTGAGCAATAATAAAGCCTTTAACAATACTACTTTTTCCTGAAGCATTTGCTCCAAAAATTCCAGCATTCTTTAAAACAGATAGTCTTTTATCGATGATTTCATGATCAACGTGTTCTTTTAATTTAGAAGAAGAAATCAAAGATAGTTCCTTCCATTGCCTAAACGACTTAACATTATTCAATGCAAAATTAACTAACATACTGTTTATCCTCAAAAATATAATACATACACACTAATTAAAATTTCAACACATTCGACAATTTTTTTGTAAAATATGTCAAATATAATATTTTTAATGGTCCCATATGGATGTATTCGTTACTTAATTGTCTCTAATCTCTAACTCAAAAGATCATCGATTTATTAAAAGAGTGGTTTATATTTCCTTATTAATAAAAGAAACTATCAGTATTATTAAAGATAGGATTTTATTTAAATCTATTTACTTACCTAGTAATTATAAAAATCTATTTGACAATTATTTTCTCTTCAAGTTATGATATAGATGCTTCCAGAAAGACTTAAGAAATGTCCCTAATTCGAGAGTAAATAAGGAAGAAACCTATTGTCCATTCAATTAAAAAGGCTTAATTGGATGATTTTTGTCATTATATAGCCTTTATAAGGAGAAATTAAATAATTATGAAAAAATCTAAAATTATTATTCCTGCACTTGCCATGTTAGTTATGTCAACTGCAGCTACAGTCAC
>JAILIF010000037.1 GCA_024695405.1 Bacilli bacterium | reverse complement strand
TGAGTCTAGAAAAATTGAAGAAAAATTGAACTATATGAGATTCATTAATTTGCTTCAATTTTTCTAGACTCATAAGAGAATAATGGAAGCAAGTTTTGATATAAGAATATTTCAGTAAACATTAAGAACAAAATATTGATTAAATCAAATGCATCTAATATTTTTAAAGTTATTAATCCAGCGATAAAAAATAGAACAATGCCTATAACATTTTTACCTAAAACCGAATAAGAAAATCCATAAGCTTCTTTTTCAATTTTTGTTAAAGTTTTACTTGCGGAAGCACTTGTTTTCTCTTTTGAAAATTTAACCTCTAAAAGTTCAATTTCCATATTCTTTTTCTTTTCTAGTGGTCCAATAAAAATACACTGCAAAATTGCTAAAATAATTGGCAAAGCAATACAAGCGAAATTTAATGGATTATTAAGTAAAATCACAAAAATCACAAATCCGCAACTTATTAAATAGAACAAAAAATTATTTTTTAAACTAAATAAAGAAAGTTTTAGTTTTTCTCTTCTGGGAAGAAATTCGAAATAACTTTTTGTTTTCATTTTATCTAGATATAAATTTGTTTGTTTATCAAATTTCTTCATATCTTTGATTTGAATCATTTTAGTGATAAATTCGCACACAATTCCTCCAATAATTAAACCTATAGGAGCAATAATATGTGTGCTTCCATCAATAAAATAAAAACCAATAATAAAACAAATCGCGCTTAATAATTGAAATATACTAGATAATCCATTTTTCCTTATAGGTAAGTTGATGCATTCTGGTTCGTTTTCGATTTCGTTAACGGTTCTAGTCATTAAACCATTTCCAGTCCACATTGAAACAAATTTCTCAAATTGCATTTTTACTTTACCTGCATCGCTATCCAAATAATAAACATAATGTTCGCTTACTTTATAAACAAAAACACTATGTAAGCTATCTGACCCTACTTTAATATTTAAAATTAAAGGTATACTTTTGCAGTTTTTTAATTCATTTTTATCTTCTGCTTCAAAACCAAAAAGTTCCACACCAAAAGTCTTACCTTTTTCAATAATTTCTAATAATGAATAAGGTCCGTGTTTTTCATCCTCCTGAAGATATAAGTATCTTTCATCATCTTTTACATTTGCTAGTAAAATTTTGAACGCTGTAAATAAACAATCATTCGTAGTAATTTGGGGTATATAGTACATAAAAATCCTCCTTACTTATTTAGAGAGGGGATTTTTTAAAAATTTGCTGAAATTTATGAAATATTTTTAAACTAGAAAAGAAAAGACTACTATGTAGTCTTTATTTCTTAAATAATTTTGAGAATTTTTTAAAGATGTTATCTTGGTCTTTAGATTTTTCTTTATATTTTTCCAAAAGTTCTTTTTGATCTTTTGAAAGCGAAGTTGGCATTTGGATAATTACTTTAATGTATTGATCACCAGGTTTACCAGTTCTTAAATCCCTAACACCTTGGCCTTTAAGTCTTAAGACTGTATTAGGTTGAGTACCAGCTGGAATTGTTACTTGAACATCTCCATATACTGTAGGAACATCAATTGTAGTTCCTAAGATTGCATCAACAAAGTCTAAAGGAATCTCTAACTTAATGTCGTTACCTTCACGGACAAAATACTTGTGTGGTTTAACAACGATTTCTACGTATAAATCACCATTTTCGCCGCCGTTAACACCTCTTTCACCCATTCCGGTTACTCTGATTTGTTGGCCGTTATTAATGCCTGCTAGAATGTGTACTTTAACATTCTTGCGTTTATGAATATATCCTTGTCCATTACAGTCAGGACATTTGTTAGTAACAATCTTTCCTTTACCACCACATTCTGGACAAACTTCTTGTTGTTCTACAACACCGAACAATGAACGGCGTTGAACACGAATATAGCCTTTACCATTACAGTGTGGACAAGTTTTGATAGAACTTGCGTCTTTAGCACCGGTTCCGTTACATCTAGGACATTTTTCATCGACTTCAACAGGAATTTCGATGTCTCTTCCTAAGATTGTGTCCATAAAGTCAACTTTGACTCTTAATAAAGAATCGTTACCTTTTCTTGGACCAGCGTTACCGCCGCTAGATCGTCTAGCGCCACCGCCAAAGAACGAAGAGAATATATCACCTAAATCTACGCCTTCATCGCCAAATCCGAAACCAGAGAATGGATTGCCGCCTCCAGCACCACCAGCGCCTTGTTCAAATGCTGCGTGGCCGAATTGATCGTAAGTACGTCTTTTTTGATCATCATAAAGAATATCATATGCTTCTTGAACTTCTTTAAACTTAGCTTCATTACCTGTTTCTTTATTATCAGGATGGTATTTCTTAGCTAATTTACGATAGGCACTTTTAATTTCATCTTTAGATGCACTTTTAGAAACGCCTAACGTCTCATAGTAGTCGTTTTTTTCAGCCATAGGTACTCCTTTCTATCATTAACGCTAAAGGGGTCGATAAGGACCCCATTAGCCACAATTTGTTTTTAAATTTGATACTTATTAGTTTTTCTTAGAGAAGTCTGCATCAACAACATCATCAGCGCTTGCACCTGCTGCACCAGCGTCATCAGCTCCTGGAGCAGCTCCAGCACCTGGGTTTGCACCACCAGCGTTAGCTTGTTGTTGTTGCATATATGCAGCAGCTTGTTCTAATTGAGACATCTTAGTTTTTAATGTTTCGATATCGTTATTATCTAAAGCAGTCTTAAGTTCATCTCTTAACTTTTGAGTTTGTTCTTTTTGGTTAGGATCCATTGATTCGCCTTTTTCTTGCATTGCGATATCAATATCATTGATTAAGCTTTCTGCTTTATTCTTAACTTCAATTTCTTCTTTTCTCTTATTATCAGCTTCAGCATTTTGTTCTGCTTCTCTGACCATTCTTTCGATATCTTCTTTAGAAAGACCGTTAGAACCAGAAATTGTGATATTTTGTTCAAGCTGAGTATCTAAGTCTTTTGCGTTAACTTTAACGATACCATTAACATCGATTGAGAAAGTAACTTCAATTCTTGGTTGACCTCTACGTGCTGGTTTAATACCAGTTAATTGGAAGTGACCTAAGAGTTTATTATCATGTGCCATTGGTCTTTCACCTTGGTAAACCATGATATCAACAGCTGGTTGGTTATCAGCAGCAGTTGAGAAGATTTGGGATTGAGTTGTAGGAATTGTGGTATTTCTCTTGATTAATGGTGTCATAACTCCACCGAGAGTTTCGATACCTAATGTTAATGGAGTAACATCAAGAAGGACAACGTCCTTAACATCGCCACTAACAACACCGCCTTGGTAAGCAGCACCGATAGAGACAGCTTCATCAGGGTTGACTGATAAGTTAGGTTTTTTACCTGTCATTCTAGCAACTAAGTCTTGAACAGCTGGCATACGGATAGAACCACCAATTAATAAGACTTGGTCTAAGTCGTTTGCTGTCATACCAGCATCTGCTAATGCACGATTAACTGGTTCTTCACATCTCTTTAAGAGATGTCTTGTTAAGTCTTGGAATTTAGCTCTTGTTAATGTTGTTTCAAAGTTAACAGGGCCTGCTGCAGTCATAGAAATGAATGGTAAGGAGATTGTTGTTTCCATAGAAGCAGAAAGTTCAATCTTTGCTTTTTCTGCAGCTTCTTTAATTCTTTGTAATGATGTCTTATCAGTAATGTCGACATTATTTTCAATTTTGATTTGTGCTTTAATCCAATCAGCAACAACTGCATCCCAGTCATCACCACCGAGTCTATTATCGCCAGCAGTAGAAACAACTTCGAATGTGCCATCACCAATATCAAGGATAGAAACATCGAATGTACCACCGCCAAGATCGAAGACTAAGATCTTTTCAGATTTTTCTGATTCAAGACCATATGCTAAAGCAGCTGCTGTTGGTTCGTTAATTATACGGACAACTTCAAGACCTGCGATTTGACCAGCATCTTTAGTTGCTTGTCTTTGTGCATCATTGAAGTATGCAGGAACAGTAATAACTACTTTTGAAATGGATTGACCAATGTTTTTCTCTGCATATTTCTTCATGTAAGCAAGAATTTTTGCGGAGATTTCTTGTGGAGTAAATTCCTTATTTACACATTTAATTGCAACTTTTTCAGCTGTACCCATTTTTCTTTTAATAGAAGAAACTGTATCTGGGTTAGTAACTGCTTGACGTTTTGCAGCATTACCAACGATTTCTTCACCGTTTGCTTTAAAAGCAACTACTGATGGAGTTGTATTTGTTCCTTCTGGGTTTGGGATAACTTTGACAGTGCCGTCAGCTTGGATATAGCTAACAACTGAGTTTGTGGTACCTAAGTCGATACCTAAGATAATTTCTTTTGCCATAATTATTTATTTCCTTTCTAAAATCTATGCATCAGATTTTTCATTGTGGTCTTCTTTAATTTCAGCTTCAGGAACTTCATCTTCCTTAGCTTTCGCAACGCTAACTGTAACTTGAGCTGGTCTAATTAAACGATCGTGAAGTTTATAACCATTTGCGTTGACTTTTTTTACAATGCCTGCAGGTTCTTCTTCAACAGTATCAACCGCATTCATTGTTCCTTCATTGAACTTGTCCCCCACTGCTGGAGCAATTTCTTTAACCCCTTCAGCTTCTAAGACTCTCAACATGTTTTGATATATGAACTTGAAACCCATTAAATAATTCTTTAAATTTGGATCTGTTGGTTCATTTGATAACACTACGTGGAAGCTATCAAGAACTGGAAGCAATTCTTCAATGAATCCAATTCCACGATACTTTCTAACTTCTGCTTGTTCTTTTTCTAAAGAATTTCTTAAATTCTTCATGTCAGCATAAGCTAGATAGTAGGAATTTTTCCATTTATCGATTTCTTCATTTGCTTTTTTAAGCTGCTCTTCAAGCTCCTCTACGAGCGATTTTCCTTCTTTTTCTTCTTCTTTATTTTCAGCCTCTACCTTTTTATCTTTTTCTTTATTAGGCATCTGACTTTCCTCCTTTATTTTGACCATTGAAATAGTCACTTAACGCTTTCGCAATATATTCAAGTGCAGATATTGCTTGATCGTAATCAATTCTTGTAGGTCCAAGAAGAGAAATTGAAGTTTCGCCTTCATTACCCATATCGACTTTAGCGGAGATAACTGAGACATCTGGGTTACCTTCAATATCGCCGATTTTCAATATCTTACCTTTATCATCATTTTTAGCTTCGTTTCCCACTGTCTTAAGAATTTCGTTATTCCCAAGAAGTTTGAAGATTCTTTCTAATTTATCGACATCATTTTTATATTCTTCGTGATTGAATAATTCTTCCCTACCGTAGAGTGAAAGTCTATCACTAGCGAATCTAACAAATGCTTCTAGCATTGCTTTATAAATGACATCATGAGAGATTACATATTCACTTAAGATTGGTTTTAATGCTTCCATCTTATCGACTAAGTCGATAACTGGAGTTCCTTTCAATCTATCATTTAGCAAGTTAACGCAATCAACAATCTCTTTAGCATTAATGTTTTCTGGTACAATGAATGTCTTATTTTCAACATATCCTTTATCGGTAACAAAGATTGCTGTGATTGAGTTATCTGAGATTTGAATCATTTGGACATTTGCTAATTTTTCTTCTTTCTCATCAGGTCCCATAACCACTGTTACAAGATTTGTCATATGAGAGAGCATTTCACAACTTGTTTTGATGATTTCATCAATTGATTTAGTTTTTTCTTCTAAAACCGCTTGAATTTGGTTTTTGAATTCATCAGTAACTTTTCCATCTCTGAGTTTTTCACAATAGTATCTATAACCTTTTGCGCTTGGAACTCTTCCTGAAGATGAATGAGTTTTTTCAATTAAACCCATTTTTTCAAGAGCAAACATTTCGTTTCTAATTGTTGCTGAACTATAAGGCAATTTATATTCATCAATTAAGGTTTGGCTACCAACTGGTTCAGCTTTTTTTATGAAATATTCAACAATATATTTCAAAATTGCATCGCTTCTGTTTAATGACATATAAATATGACCTCCTTTTTTGGCACTTGCTATTCTTAAGTGCTAAATACATTTTACTATAATTGTTAGCACTGTCAACATTAATCTGCTAAAAATTTGTATTTAATTGTATTAAGCACTAAAAAAGCCCTTTACTAGGGCGTATATATTAATAAGGATTTATATTAATTTAAGAAGAATTTGATCTAAAACCATCATTCCTTCATAAGTTGGTTTTATTTTATTTTCTTCTACCACTATTAATTTTTCTTTAATTAATTCATAAACCTCATTTTTCTTTGTTTCTAAAAGATCTTCATTGAATGTTTTTTTGAATTTATCCAAATCTAATCCAAAAATTGTTCTTAAATTTGTTAATAATTGATAAGTTCTTAAATCGTTGAGGTTTACTTCTTCCATTTCGTCTACAAAATCTGGTACACCAAATTTTTGAATATTAGAGATATTTTTATATCTTTTATTATCCAAATAACCAGATGCTCCTAAACCTATTCCATAATAGTTTTCGTTTCTCCAGTAGGTTAAATTATGCATCGACATTTTACCTGGTTTTGACCAGTTAGAAATCTCGTAATGAATGTACCCGTTTTTATCTAAAAATTCATGTGCAAAATCATACAATTCTCTAGCAAAATCAGGTGTTGGTTCAGGCACATTTTTGTTATAGAAAACTGTATTAGGATGTACAGTTAATGAGTAGCAAGAAATATGATTGACTCCAAGAGAAACTACATTTTCTAAATCACGTTGAAACATAGATTTACTAACATTAGGTAATCCGATAATCAAATCTACATTAATGTTGTCAAATCCAATTTTCCTAGCCGCATCAACAGCTTGCTTAACTTGCGCAAAGCTATGTCCTCTATTAATTAATTTAGAAATCTTATCATCAGTAGTCTGAACGCCAATCGATAATCTATTTATGCCATATTTTTTTAAAATAGAGAGTTTTTCTATAGTTAAATTTTCAGGATTAGCTTCGAAAGTATATTCTTTTACATTACCAGAATATTCTTTAATCATTTCTAATAATTCAACCAAATCATCTGCCGGAAGGCTTGTAGGTGTCCCTCCACCAACATAGATTGTTTCTACAAAAAAAGGAGAGTAATGTTCTAACTCTCTTTTTAAAGTCTTTAAATAATCTTTTGCGAACTTTTTGTTATACAAAAATTTTGTGAAATCGCAATAATCGCAAATGGAATCGCAAAAAGGAATATGAATATATAAAGACTTAACTTTATTCATCCTCTTCGTTTTTATATTCACTGACTTCTTTAGCAGTTTCAGGATCATCGATTGGTTGAAGAATTCTTGTCATTTCTTCATTCAAGATATCTTCATCACTAGGTTTTTCTTCTTTAAGTTTTGGCATTAAGATTCTATAAATAACAAAAGCAGCAATCGCAACAACAGCAGCGACTGAAATAATGATAATAAACGTTAATAAACTCTCTGGCATATATATTTTTACCTTTCTATTGTTTCATATACAAATTTGTTTTTGATTTGAATCTTCTTGTAATAACCTAGCTGTGCTAGATGATCCATAGAAGTTCTTGCAGTTTCATAAACACATCTGCTGAATCTTTTATAATCAGCGATTGAATAACATTTTCCAATTTCACGATGTCTAGAATAGAAATGAGCTTCCTTTCTTTTTAAATTAGGATCTCTTTCCACTAATTCAACTTCAATTTTGTTTAATACTGTCGCAGATTCCTTTTCTGAAACAGTAACGTTTGCTTTAGCAACATATACTGGCTTAATATCTTCAAAGGACGAAACAGGAGTTGGTGTGCAAGTCATGTTTTTGAAGGTAGAAATCATATTTTCAATAACAGGAATTGCTTTCTCTAAAAAATACTTAACAAAATATGTGAAGTCTAATGACTTTTGAGTTTCTAAAACATATGCATCAATCATTGCATCATCGAACAAGATTTCTTCAAACGGAAGAAGAATAGCAAGTTCCCCTAATGCATCTTTTGCTAATACGCTTTTAGCATAGATCATTGCTAATTCTTTTGAATTATTATCAAATGGTCTTACATAAACCATATAGAAATAAATCAAAGCAAATTTAGCAATTGCTGATAAAGACATATCGTTAGCAAAAACAAATAAGTCGTTCATCATTGGTTCAATAAGTTTAGATGGAGCGCATTTATAGATTCTATCTATTAATGCAGTCTTTTCTTTAGTTACTGAATCATCTGTTCTATAGAAATGTGTTATTTCTGTAATCTTAGTTAACTTTGAGAAGAGTTCAGCTAAATAATCTTCTCCATTTACTTTGTTATATGAACTATAAGCAAACGCTAATAATTCAACATAATTAGGTAAATCATTTGATGCTGCTATCTTTTTAAAGATAGCGTTGTTTAAATTTCTGATTGCGTTAGCATCAGAATAAATTCTCATGAATTCTCTGTTTAAACATAGAATTTTATTCTCAACATTATTAATAAGAGCGTTAATTGAAGAACAGCAGCATAATGAAATAAGTCCTCTATCAATAGTCTTTAAATTTAAGTATCTATTAAATTGAGCACGGTATTGTAAAATATTGCTCCAAAATGAATCAATAGCTTGAATTCTAAGATCTTTAATTACTTCACTTTTGGTAGCATATTTAGCTTCTGTAAAACGAATTCCTAATTCATTGTTTGCCATAAATACACTCTTTATACCCAAATTATAAGTGAGAAAGGATTTATATACAACAATATATTAATAAAACTACTAAAAATTTACTAATTATTATCTTCGTCAATCGACAAAATTGACATAAAAGCTTCTTGTGGGACTTCTACAGAGCCGATTTTCTTCATTCTCTTTTTTCCCTCTTTTTGTTTTTCCAGCAATTTCTTTTTACGGGAAATATCGCCACCATAGCACTTTGCTAAGACATCTTTTCTAACAGCCTTAACATCACATCTTGCAACAATCTTACCACCAATTCCGGCTTGAATAGGAATTTCAAATTGTTGTCTAGGAATGACTTCCTTAATCTTTCTAATAATACCTAATCCACGATGATATCCATCAGGTCTATATATTATAGAGGAAAGAGCATCAACTACTTGTCCATTTAATAAAATATCGAGTTTACATAAGTCCCCTTTTTGATAATCAGAGAACTCATAATCAAAAGAAGCATATCCTTTTGTGTAACTCTTTAATTTATCAAAGAAATTGTAAACAATTTCACTTAAAGGCAATTCATATGTAAGAATCATTCTAGTATCATCAAAATATTGAAGATCTTTATAAATACCACGTTTATCTTGGCAAAGTTGCATAATAGGACCTACATATTCTTTAGGTGACATGACATTTGCACGTACATAAGGTTCTTCAATATGGTCAATCTTACTTGTGTCTGGTAACTTACTTGGGTTATCTAAAAGAATCATGCTTCCATCAGTCATAAATATCTTATAGATAACGCTTGGTGCAGTAAGGATTAAATCAAGATTATATTCTCTTTCTAATCTTTCTTGGACTATGTCCATATGTAATAAACCTAAGAAGCCGCATCTAAAGCCAAAGCCTAAGGCTTGAGAAGTTTCAGCCACATATTGTAAAGAGGCATCATTTAAAGATAATTTCTCTAAAGCATCTTTTAAGTCTTGATATTTTTTACTATCAACTGGATATAGACCACAGTAAACCATTGGGTTCATTACTTTATAACCTGGAAGAGGTTCTAAACAACCATTATCCACTAAAGTGACGGTTTCACCTGGATGGACATCTTTGATGTCTTTAATTTGAGCAGAGATATAGCCAACTTCACCTGCTCTTAATTCATTACGTTTAAGTTCATGAGGAGTTCTAATCCCCACTTCTGTTACTAAATATTCTTTATTGGCGGCCATTAACTTAATATGGTCGTTAACTCTAACTACACCGTCTTTTACTCTTACTAAAATGACTACTCCACGGTAGGAATCATAATAACTATCAAAGATAAGGGCTTTTAATGGTTTAGAAATGTCACCATTTGGGGCAGGTATGTATTTAATAATGGCTTCAAGTAAGTCATGCACTCCTACTCCGGTCTTCGCACTGATTTCAATGGCATGGTCAGCAGGAATACCAATGCGATCCTCAATTTCTTTTTTGACTACATCAGGTTGAGCACTTGGTAAATCAATTTTATTGATGACTGGTAAAATTTCTAATTCATTATCAACAGCTAAGTAGCAGTTAGCTAAGGTTTGAGCTTCCACTCCTTGAGTGGCATCCACGACTAAAATTGCTCCTTCACAAGCTGCTAAAGAACGAGATACTTCGTAGGTGAAGTCAACATGCCCAGGAGTGTCTATTAAATTAAAAATATATTCTTCGCCGTTATCTGCCTTATAGGCTAGAGTCACTGCATTAAGCTTAATGGTAATTCCTCTTTCTCTTTCTAAATCCATCGAATCGAGAATTTGGTCCACCATTTCTCTTTCTTCAACCGCACCGGTTTGTTCTAAAATACGATCCGCTAAAGTGGATTTGCCATGGTCGATATGAGCAACGATAGAAAAGTTACGAATTTTCTCTTGTTTATAATCCATAATGAGATAATATTAGCACAATTTACTTATTGTAAAAACTAGAAATAGCCTCATCCACTTCTTCTTTAGTGAACACCACTTCATAATTTGACCATTCTTTTTTAAATAAATCCTGATATTGGTTAGTCATATATCTTTCATCAATGAGTAAAACTGCCCCTTTATCTTCTTCGCTTCGAATTACCCTACCTACAGCCTGCATGACCTTATTCATTCCAGGGTAGATATAGGCGTAATTTCTCCCGCTTAATCCTTGGCTCGTATAGAATTCAGAAATATGGTTTGAAACATAATTTATCTTTGGCATACCAATTCCAACTACTACCGCCCCGATTAAACGGTCACTTTCTAAATCAATTCCTTCAGAGAAACTACCTCCAATAATGGCTAAACCTAATTTTGTCTTCGTTGGATTAAGCTCAAAGCTATTAATAAAGTCGAGTTTTTCTTCTTCTAGCATCTCTTTTTGTTGGACAACGAGCTCATATTCATCTGAATCACTTAATAAAGGAAGAATATGGTCGAGATATTCATAGCTAGGCATAAAGGCTAAATAGTTACCAACTTTATATTTAATAAAGGACTTAATATAATCAGCAACTTGTTGATAGCTTGCTTCTCGATTTTTATATTTAACACTGACTTTAGGGGCCACTAATAATAAGAAGTTCTCTTTTGGGAAAGGAGAATCAAGTTTTAAGACCGGAGCGTTCTTCTTTCCACCCAAAGTAGAGATGTAATAATCACTTGGCGAAAGAGTGGCACTAAAATAGATGGCGCCTTTAAGTTGCCTGAC
>JAILIF010000026.1 GCA_024695405.1 Bacilli bacterium | reverse complement strand
TTTGTTTTTTGTATTAGTCAAAGATTGTTTTGCCTTCTAAAGTGGCTTTTAGCATCCTATCGATTTCTTCTTTAGAAACCTTTCTAGAAAGACTTGGAAGGTTATTTACATCGAACCAAGATACATCATCTGTTTCGTATTCATGTTCTTGCAAACACCCGTTTAATTTTCCTTCAAATATAACAACATATTCTGGTATATGAACATTTGATTTAAATGGGGTTCTATTTAATATACCTACTAATCTAACAATATCGATTTTAGCGCCTGCTTCTTGCATAGACTCGTTTCTAGCAGTATCTGCTGGTGAATCATATAAATCAGCCCAGCCACCAGGAAAAGAATATGTTTGAGAATCAGCTTCTCTTACCATCAATACTTTATCTTTTTTGTCGTTTAAGATAATTGTTCTAACCGAAACATTAGGTGTTGGATAGATATCTCTTTCAAAATAATTTGGTCTATCAAATTTAACCTCCAAAAAGTCCTCTAAGAACTTAGTTGAGAGGTCATTAATTTCTTGATAATTAGTTAACGCATATGGGTCTTTTGAATGGACCAAGCCAATCTTAGCGATTGATTGAATTTTTAATATATAATCGTAAATTTGTTTGCTATCCATATTAATAGCTTAGTTCATTAATGAAACTAACTAGTTCTCCTGCGATTTCTTTACAAGTAGATATATCTTTAGCTTCTACCATGACTCTAACAAGTTGCTCAGTTCCACTAGGACGAACTAATATTCTTCCATCTCCATTTAAACTTTCTTCTAATTGTTGAATACGAGATTTTAAATCTTCATTTTCCATGATGGCTTCTTTATTAGAAACACCTACGTTTTGTAAAACTTGAGGATATTTGACAAAATCAGCATTTAATTGCTTCAAAGAAGCATTTTCTGCTGCGATAACATTTAATGTACGGATTGCAGTTAACATTCCGTCTCCAGTATTCAAATCTTCATTAAAGATTACATGACCAGATTGTTCGCCACCTAATGAAAGATGTTTTTCTTTTAATTTAGCTTGAACATATTTATCGCCGACGCTAACTTCTTCATAGGATAAGCCTTTTTGTTCTAAAAGTTTCTTTAATCCTAAGTTAGACATGACTGTAATAACAATTTTATTATCTTTGAGTTTCCCAACTTTCTTTAAGTACATTGCGTTAATGTACATAATCATATCGCCATCAATCTCATTGCCGTCTTCATCAACCAATAAGCATCTATCAGCATCACCATCAAAAGCAATACCAATATTATAGCTGCCTTTTTTAACCTTCTTTTTAAGATTTTCTAAATGAGTTGATCCGCAGTTGTTATTGATATTAGTTCCGTCGAATTTGTCAAAAATGATATCAGCATTTAAGCCTAATCTTTCAACAAATACTTTTTTAGCAGTAACCGAAGCACTACCATTAGCACAGTCAATTAATGCTTTAATTTTTGAATAATCACCACTTGCTTTAGAAGAAACATAGTTTAAATATTTTTCTGTTTCATATTGAGCAATAACTAATCTGCCTAAGTTCGCGTTTTTAGGCATAGGCAAATAATCATGTTCTGAATCTATATATTTTTCGATTTCTGCTTCAATTTCAGCAGGACATTTTTCACCATTAGGAGAAAAGATTTTAATTCCATTATCAAAGAAAGGATTATGAGAAGCTGATATCATGACACCAAAATCATAATCACCATTTTCAACTAAGTATGAAATACTTGGTGTAGTAGTTACACCTAATTCATATACATCTCCACCAGAAGTAGTTACACCACTAATTAATGCACAATCTAGTAAAGTTCCACTAAGTCTAGTATCTCTACCAATTAAAATTTTTGTTTTCTTACCATTTGGATATTGTCCTAAGAATCTCCCAATTCTATATGCCAAACGAGAAGTAAGTTTGTCGTTAGCGATTCCCCTAACGCCATCGGTGCCAAAATATTTTCCCATGATTATCCCCTTAGAAATAATTTGCTAATGTATTTGCTAATCTATCTGCTTCAACGTGTTCAATAGAACCTTCATAAGCAATAGAAACTAAACCTGTTTCTTCAGAAACAACAATAGTAACAGCATCAGAAATTTCGCTGATACCTAAAGCTGCTCTATGACGTGAACCATATTTAACAGCGAATGGTTTTGTTGTTGGTGTATAGAAAACGCTAGCTGTTGAAATCATACCATCCTTAACGATAACAGCACCATCGTGGAGTCTAGTTCCAGGATAGAAAATTGTATCGATAAGTTCTTTAGTAAATGGAGCATTTACTGCTACACCATTTTTACATATATCGTTTAAATTTGTATTTTTTTCGAAAGTAATTAAAGCACCGACTTTTCTATCACTTAGTCCAACAACTGCGTTTTGAACTTCTTGGAATAGTGACTTAATGTCTGTGATACGTTGAACAGTTTTAACTTCTTCAACTTTTTGAGTTTTAAATGGATTAGCTAAGAACTTTCTTACATCACCAATGTTAGACATGAATGTAAAGAAGCTAACTAAGATCAATGCACTAGACAAAGCTACGAAGGCATAAATGTATGCAAAGATGAAAGTGATTAATACACCGCCCATCAATGAGAAAACTAAAATTAATGCAGTTTTTCTTCTGCAAACCTTTAAAAATGTAAATCCAACACATCCACAAAGGACTAATATGAAAACCAATTGTAAAACAAAACTTATGACTCTTGCTGTATTATCAAACCATGGAATGCCCATAATAATTCCTCCTAGTGTGTGCAAATGTATGATAAACTAAAAAACCATATATTGTAAATATATTTAAACAAATATGCAAAAATTTGATTAAAAATTTAATCATTTACTACTTCAACTTTAAAATTGTAGGTTGTAAATTTTGCTCGGTCTTAGTGTATTTTCTTTTGCTTTTTTTGTTATATGCTTCCAATTCAGAAACACCTTTTTGAGTGATTTTAAAATATAATTGCTTAGTTGGATAATGGTAAAATTTCTCAATGTATCCATAACGAAATAACATGAGAGTTAAATTGCATATTTTCTTACTTGTGGTAGATACTAAAGTTCCATATGTTTTAATATAATTAAACTCTTTAGTTTCTTCATCGTTTTTACCAGATAAAATTTTAAAAATTCCTTGGTTAAGAGGATAGCAATCATTTTGATTTAATTCATTAATCGTATCTAAAACTTTTATGTATGTTGCGTTAATTTTTAATTCACTCATGTTTTAAGTTTACGTTTTCATAGTGTAAACGTCAAAGACAATTTATTTGTCTAAAACAAAAGATATATGTAAAATATATGTGTTTAAAAGGAGCATATTAAAATGGGAACACCACATATTAATGCTGAAAAAGGCGATTTTTCAAATGTAGTTCTAATTGCAGGAGATCCTAATAGAGCAAAATGGATTGCTGATACTTATCTTCATGATGTTAAACAAGTAAATGCTGTTAGAGGAGCTCTCGGATACACTGGATTAACTAAGAATAATAAAAGAATTTCTGTTATGACTTCTGGAATGGGCCAACCATCAATCGGTATTTACTCATATGAATTATATTCATATTTTGATGTAGATATTATCATTAGAATTGGTACTTGTGGAGTCTATCAACCACAAATAAATTTATTTGACGTTTTGATTGCCGCTACAGCATCAACTGATTCAAACTGGGCTAGCCAATATAAATTAAACGGCATTTATTCTGCTGGTGCTGATTTTGACTTAGTACTTTCTGCAGTCGAAGCCTATAAGAAAAACAACATTCCATTCCATGCTGGCAACGTTTTGTCCGCTGATGTATTTTATGATGATGATAAAGACACATGGAAATCATGGGCCAAAATGGGTGTACTCGGCGTAGAAATGGAAAGCTATGCTTTATACTGTAATGCTGCAAGATTGGGTAAAAAAGCTTTATGTTTGCTTACAGCAACAGACCATTTTGTTAATAAAGTAGAAAAAGCAACGGTTGAGCAAAGAACTTACGGTTTAGCTAGAATGGTAGAAGGTGCTATTGAAGTTGCAGAAAAATACGCAAAATAATTTCTAAATCACAGAAAAAGGCTCGATTAAATTCGAGCCTTTTCTTATACAATTTTTCTTTTAACTTTCCTATATAAAAGAAGTAATGAGTTAAGAACCAATAATACCGTTAATCCTGTATCCGCAAGGATAGCAACATACATCATCCATGATTCTTTACCAAAGAATAATGCAAGAATATAAACTGCTAATTTAATAGCTAAAGCAAAGAAGATATTAAATAGCGATGTATTCCTAGCTTTTCCAGCGATATTGATTGCGTCATAAACTTTAGCAGGATCATCGTTCATTATAATGATATCAGCGTTTTCAACTGCAATATCACTACCCATACCGCCCATTGCGATACCAATATCGCTTCTTATAATACTAGGTGCATCGTTGATTCCATCACCTATAAATGCAACGGCTTTTTTATTGCTAGAAATTTCTTTTTCAAGATATTTCATTTTATCTTCTGGAAGAAGTTCGGAATACCAACGATCAATTCCTAGTTTATTACAAATTTGCTTAGCGTTTTCTTCCTTGTCGCCAGTTAATAGCAAAATGTTAATATTTTTAGAATGCAATAGGTTTACCATTGGTTGCGCGTTATCTTTGATAACGTCTGATAAAGCAATATAACCTACATATTTACCATCAACAGCACAATAAACAATAGTTCCGTTTTCTACTACAGGTTCTAAATCAATTCCTTCTTGTTTTAATAATTTTTCTCCACCAGCTACAACTTTTTTTCCTTCAAAAGTAACAGTAATACCATAACCAGCTATTTCGTTAAAATCAGTTACTCTATTAGCGAAGTTATTTGTTTTTATATCATGACAGATTGCTTTGCCAATAGGATGCTTTGATAAACATTCAGCGGCATATAAATACTCTAATAGTTCTTCTTTATTTCCATTAACTGCTTCAACCTTATTGATTTGAAATGATCCATGAGTTAATGTACCAGTTTTGTCAGTAATCAACACACCCATATCAATAAGCTTATCTAAGTAATTAGCGCCTTTAATAACAATGCCATTTTTACTTGCTAAACCAATAGCAGAGAAGAACGCTAATGGAACAGATATAACAATTGCACATGGACAACCTATAACTAGAATCTCTAATCCAGTATGAACCCAAGTTTCCCAATCTTGAGAAATTAATCCGCCAATTAAGAATGTAACAATTGCAATGCCTACTACTAAAGGAGTATAAATTCTCGCAAATTTTGCAATGAATTCATCTGCTTTAGTTTTTTGTTCCCCACCATTTGAGATTAATTGAATAATCTTGCTAACAGCGGAATCTTCATATTTTTTACTTACTCTAACTGTTAATGATCCACTTTTAATTGAGCATCCACTATATACTAATGAATTTTCTACTGCTAATACTGGTACAAATTCTCCAGTTAGTGATGATGTGTCAACATAAGCTTCTCCATCAATAACTTCTCCATCAATTGGAATAAGTTCACCATTGGTAACAATAATTTTATCACCTATTTCTAATTCTTCAGGTTTTACTGTTACTACTCCATCTGGTGTAATTTTTTGAGCAGTATCAACTCTTAATTCAACAGCACTCATAACTGCTGCTTTACTCTTATTTGTTGCGACTGCCTCAATGATTTGACCAACTTGGAAAAGAGTTATAACCATAACAGCTTCCATGCCATCATCCATAGCTATATGAATGGAACCTAAATGCATTATATGCTCTTCATTGATTTCTAGTATTGAAATAACAAATGCGCCAATTGCAGCAACAGTAATTAGTAAATTATGATCAAGAATATTGCTTCTATTTTTTATATGACATAACACTCTATAAGTGACATCATATCCAATAGCAACAATAGCTATAGAATATAAAACTGTTCTTAATATTGTTAAATCTTCTTTAGCTAAGAAAAATATATTTAATAAGGATATAAGAACAACTGCGATAATTCTCACAAGTAGAATTTTCATTCTCTTATCAAATACTTTAACTTTACCATTAGCATTATTGCTTACTTCAGAAATATTAAGAGGGTTTGTTTCAACCTTGCCAATTACCTTAGCAAGTTTTTTACAATCCCATGCATCATTTTTAAAAGTAATATATAACTTGTTATTAGTAAAATCCATCCTAGCGGATTCTACGTCTTCTTGTTTATTTAAATATCTTTCTGCTTTGGTCGCACATACAGGGCAGTCAAAACCAGAAACGTTAAAAACCTTTCTTTCCATTTTTCTTCCTCCAATATGTGACTAATTAAAATTTATGTCACTATTCTTCGGAAACAGAAACTTCATCGCCTTCTACATCAGCGATTAAACTTTTAACTTTTTCTAAATCCCAAACTTCTTTTTTATAATCGATATAAAGTTTTCCTTTTTCAAAATCGATTTCAGCATTCTTAATACCTTTTTGACTTGCGATATACTTTGCAGTTTTTCCTGCACAAACTGGACAATCAAATCCAGAAACGTTATAAACTTTTCTTTCCATATTTATTCTTCCTCCATAACATGGTCAGTTGCTATTCTTAAAAGATCTTTAATGTGTCCATCTTTTAAGAAGTAATAAACTCTATTACCTTCTTTTCTAGAATCAACAAAATTAGAATCTTTAAGCACTTTTAACTGATGAGAAACAAGTGATTGAGATGCATTTATCTCAGTGCATATATCACCAACACATTTTTCAATCATACAATGACGATGTCTACATTCAGCACAAGTTGCGCATGTACATGTACATTTAGTATCATCAAGCAATGAGATCATGATTTTTAGTCTAGTGAAGTCACTAGCGATATTAAGCATTTCTTCTATTTTTTTAATGACTAACTCGTTTTCCATACGTCAATAGTATATGAATGGCCGTTCATATAGTCAAGAAGAAAAAAGAGAAATTTTCATTTCCCTTATGATCTTATCCAATAAGTAATAACAATAATCGCTTGCAACGGCACTCCAACTAAGAAGATAATCCAAATGTTTTCTCCTATTACAAACATTTGTAGATATATTGCCATCAAAAACGTCCATAACGTTCCAGATGCTGCTAAAGATAAAGTGAATTTATATTTTCTTATAAAAGATACTACTGTAACAAATAAACAAGACGCTGGAATAGGCCATATAAAAGATAACCATAATCCATTAATACCTGTGTGATTAATAATGCTATATACAAATACAACTGTACCAATTAACCAAATAGTAAGAACACCTAATGCAATTTTAGCGATAGATTTATTCTTTTGATTTTTTTCTTGTTTAAGAGTTTGTTCCTTATCAAATGTCTCATTTAATAAGTCATCTACAGTGAGATTAAACATCTTCGCAAGTGCGGATAAAGATTCAACATCTGGTGTTGATTCTCCTCTCTCCCATTTGGAGATTGCCTTATCTGTATAATTAAGTCTTTCAGCTAAATCTTGCTGAGTCATTTTATGTAATTTTCTTAATTCTGCTATATTGTTTGCTATATTTTCTTTAATTTTCGACATATATATAATTCCACCCCAATAACCCTAAAAAGTAGAAAATATAATTCTACGACCAGTAGAGTGCGTATCCAAAGAGTCTATGGCTCTACGAATATAATACATTATATACTCTCTCCGAGCAAATTGAAAAGGAGCATGAAATATGGTTGTTACAATTATTGCCGATGTACTTGGAGAAGAAAATAATGGCACTACAGTTGCCTGCATGAATCTAGTACGTTATTTAAAAAGTAGAGGAGACACAGTTAAAATCGTTTGCTGTGATCAAGATAAAAAAGATTTACCAGGATACTATGTTGTTCCTACTTTAAATCTAGGTCGTTTAATTAATTATATTGTCAAGAAAAATGGAGTCACACTTGCTAAACCTGATAGAAATATTATTGAACAAGCTATTGAAGGAAGCGATGTAGTTCACTGTATGATTCCTTTCGCATTATCAAAAAAGACGGCAAAAATATGTAAAGAGAAAGATATTCCTGTTACAGCAGGATTTCATATGCAAGCAGAAAACTTTACATCACACATTTTATGGTTCATGAACTGCGGGATGATTAATTACTTTGTATATCAAAATATTTATCGTACATTCTATAAAAATGTAGACGCTATACACTATCCAACCCAATTCATTAGAAACGTATTTGAAAGCACTATTGAAGAAAGAACCAATGGGTACGTTATAAGCAACGGCGTTAACGATAGATTTGTTAATAAAAACATAGAAAAGCCTGAAGCATTAAAAGATAAATTTGTAATTCTATCTACTGGTAGATATTCAAAAGAAAAAGCACAGCAAGTGCTTATTAAAGCTGTTAAATATTCGAAATATAAAGATAAGATTCAAATCATTCTTGCAGGAGATGGTCCTAAGAAAAATAAATACGAAAAGTTATCTGATAAATATTGCCCTAATAAGGTAATTATGAGCTTCTATGGAAGAGACGAAATTGTAGATGTTATCAACTATTCAGATTTATATGTACACACTGCCGTTGCTGAGCTTGAAGGTATTGCCTGTTTAGAGGCTTTAAAATGCGGATTAGTTCCTGTTATAGCTAATTCTCCTAGATGCGCTACAAAGGGCTTTGCAAGAGACGAAAAATGTTTGTTTAAACAAAATTCTCCTAAAGACTTAGCTAAAAAAATCGATTTCTGGATTGAGCACCCAGAACTTAAAGAAGAATACAAGCAATACTACATAACAAGTTCTCATATCTATGATCAAAAAGAATGTATGGAACAAACTAGGGAAATGTTATTAGAGGCTATTAGATGCAAAAAGAGAAAGACAGAAAAATCTTATATTACAGCGATGAACTAAACGATGATTTCGCTGGAACCAATATAGAACAAAAGAAATTGCCTGAAGACTTTAAATATATAAATAAAAATGTCTTCTTTTTAATAGGCAGGTTTCTTTTGCATTGGATTGCTTATCCAATTATTTGGTTGATGGTTAAGATTATCTACCATCAAAAATTTGTAAATAAAAGAGTCTTAAAAAGAGCCAAAAAGACTGGATATTTTGTATATGGTAATCACACTAATGGAATGCTAGATGCTTATATTCCAACTATTTTAAATTATCCTAGATATACATATTTAATCGCTAATCCTGACGCAGTAAGTATAAAGGGAATAAAAAATATCGTAATGATGTTAGGCGCGCTACCTCTTCCAAGCAGTATGAGTTTAACTTTTAAATTCATGTCCGCTATTAAAGAAAGAGTAAATAAAAATGGCGTTATTATGATTTACCCCGAAGCTCATATATGGCCTTTTTATACCGATATTAGAAACTTTAAATCAGATTCTTTCGTCTATCCAGTAGAAGCTAATAAACCAGTATATTGTTTTACAAACGTATATAAGAAAAGAAGATACTCTAATAAACCTAAAGTTATAACATTTGTCGATGGACCTTTTTATTCAGATCCAACATTAACAAAAAGAGAAAACATAGCTAATTTAAGAAATCAAGTATATGAAACCATGAAAAAAAGAAATCAAACATGGCCAAAATATGAATATAAGTATACTTATATTAAAAAAGAGTCTGCTTTTCTTGATAAAGAATAACAGACACTTTTTGAATATTTAACCAACTCTAATAAGCGAATAGAAATTTTAACTTTTTAAATGGAGCACGCGACGGGAATCGAACCCGCATATTCAGCTTGGGAAGCTGACGTTCTACCACTGAACTACGCATGCAAGTAAAAATATTATAAGTAAATAAAAAGTCCTTATCAAGTAAGGACTTAGAAGGTTTATTCTGGTGGGTACTGACGGGATCGAACCGCCGACCTTCTGTACGTCAAACAGATGCTCTCCCAGCTGAGCTAAATACCCAAATGGTGCCGACTATCGGAATTGAACCAACAACCTTCTGATTACGATTCAGCTGCTCTGCCAGATTGAGCTAAGCCGGCAACTGTAGTCGCTCAATAATAATAGTAAAAGTTGGTTAAAGTTGCAACTATTTATTTATAAAAACCGAAATAGTTAGGTGACAAAGTTAACGCAACACTGAAAATAATTTGACAATCCGACAATTTGTTTTACCTTCTTTTACGGAAAGGAGGCAAAAATGAATAGATTAACAATCGAAGAAAGAATGCTTATACAAGCTTGCATTTCTAA
>JAILIF010000009.1 GCA_024695405.1 Bacilli bacterium | reverse complement strand
GCGTTTACTGTTTTATCGATTTTAGGATTAAAGAAATAAAGAATGGAAAAAATGCAAGTGTATGAACACTACAATTAGGGTTACCATTACAATACTTTTTAATAATTCCTGATCCATTCATTGTTAAAGCAACAATAATGCATCCTAAGAAAGCTGCGGCTAAAACATAGAGAATTATTGTTGATGCTTTTTCTAATTTTTTACTATATTTCTTTAATCCTAAAATCGATAAAACAGTAAACGCTATAACTAAAGCCATTGCTACTGTAGTGAATATAGCTAATACTCTAACGTAATATTTTGCGTAGTAATTAAATGGAACTGCTAATCCATCTCCATAAATATTAGAACCATCTTTAAAAGTCCAAGTAATGCAAGCAATAAAATAATTCCATCCATTAACACCTGCTTCTGCGCCATAATCTGTATTCCAAATATAACTAAATCCAAAAAAGAAACATAAAAGTAAAATACCCGCTAATACTAATCCACTTTGCACACTTAACTTCTTTTTTTCTTCAATTGTCATTGTCTTTTCCATAACTGTTCTCCTTATTTGTCTACGTAATAATTTAGGCTTGAATAGTCTTCAATTAGTGTAAAACTATTAATTTTCAATGTTAAGAATGATACCTTTTCAGCGATATCATCTGCACCTAAAATTTCAATATCAACTTTATTTGTTGTTTCTAAAGTCCCGTTAATATGAACCCAAGATTTATCATTAGTATTTTCATATTGATTTTTAGGTTCTGGCAATCCTAAGTCTTTATCTACTACAAATCCAATAATAGTGTCTTTGCCACATTTACAGCCAAATCCACTTGCACATTTTCTTACAACACAGAAAAATTCTTCATTACTTGTTGAAGTTAATTTATATGTGAATGAATCAAATTCTAATTCTTTATTTACATATTCTTCTGGGTAATATTGAATATTTGTCATTACTAAGAAGAAATTTGATTCATTCATATAATATGAATCTTTTCCTCCACATGATGTAAGTAAAATAGGTAACAAAAATAAAATACTTTTTTTCATGTTATGCCGCCTTTCTAATACGAGAAAGAATAAAACCTACTAACAAAAATGCCAAGAATACAACAATATCAGCAGCGACAATTGTTGGTCCAACAGGTGTTCCTGCCAAAATAGAAGTTAATATTCCTAATGCAGTACAGCTAACTGAAAGAATAGCTGAACAAATAGTAACTGACTTAAATGATTTAAATATTCTCATTGCGCTTAATGCAGGGAAAATAATTAAAGCAGATATCAATAATGACCCAACTAAGTTCATCGCAAGAACAATGATAATAGCGGTAATAACCGCAATTAATAGATTATATAAATTAGTTTTAACCCCTGTTCCTCTAGCAAAAGATTCATCGAAAGTAACTGCGAAAATTTTATTATAGAAAAATACAAAGAATAAAATTGTAATAATTGATAAAACAATGCAAGTAATAACGTCCGCCAAAGATAATGTCAAAATAGAAGTTGACCCAAACAATGTTGTACAAACATCAGCACTTATATTTGATGATGTAGGGAATAAATTCATTAATAGATACCCTATTGCTAACGAACCTACTGCAAGCATTGCAACTGCAGCGTCCCCCTTAATTTTTGCATTTGTACTGCTTCTTAACAAAATGATTGCCGCAAAAATAGTAATAGGTAAAGAAAGTATCATGTTATTAGTTAATCCAACCACAGCTGCTACAGCCATAGTGCAAAAAGCCATATGTGATAATCCGTCTCCAATAAATGAAAATCTTTTAAGTACTAAAGTAACCCCTAATAAAGAAGAACATAACGCAATTAAAATACCAACTATAAAAGCGTATCTAACAAAAGGAAATTCGAAATAAGAAATGATTGTTTCGAAAAATTCACCCATATTATTTTTCATCTCCTTTCATTAATAGATTTTTATAGTTATTACTTTGAAAATAAGATTCTTTATCTCCAAAGAAAGTTTCTCTTCCTATATGAAGAATCTTATTTGCAAACTTTAATACTGATAAATCATGAGAAATCATAATTATAGTAATGCCCTCTTTATTTAAAGATTCTATAACTTCATAAAGTTGATTAGTTACTTTGGGATCTAAACCTGTTACAGGTTCATCTAGAACCAAAATCTTATTTGAAGAGCAAAGAGCTCTGGCGAGCAACACTCTTTGTTGTTGCCCACCAGAAAGCTCACGATAACATCTCTTTTCAAATCCTTTTAAACCCATCTTTAAAATATTTGCACTAGCAAGTTCTTTATCTTCTTTAGTATAAAAAGGACGTAATCCTTTTCTGCCTAAACAGCCCGAAAGAACAACTTCATATACTGAAGCAGGAAAATCTCTTTGGGCTAAGGTTTGCTGCGGCAAATAACCTATTTCGCTTCTTTTTAAGCCATTAGAAAAAGTTACCTTACCATTAATTGGAGGAATTAATCCTAACATTGTTTTAAGTAAAGTAGATTTACCAGCACCATTTTCTCCAACAATTGCAATATAATCTCCTTCTTCTATAGAAATATTAAGATTATCTAAAATAATGTTATTGTCATATCCTATTGATAAGTTTTCAAAAGATAATAAAGGCATAGTTACCTCCTATTTTAAAGCTTCTTTCAACACATCCAAATTACTAGTCATTATAGAAAGATAATTTCTTCCTTCTTTGTATTCTTTTGTAGTTGCAGATTGAATAGAATCCATAGTCAAAATATTCTGATTCTTATTCTTAGTACTGTTTTTAACAGTATTAGCTATCTTACCATCAGAGCTTTCAATCTTAATAATAGCATTAAGATTTAATTCATCAACTTTATTAGCTAAGAAAGCAATTGTTTCAAAGCTAGCTTCAGTTTCTGCTGAACATCCAATAAAAGCAGCATAATAATTTAAGGAATAATCATCTACTAAATATCTAAATGGGAATCTATCCGCAAATAAAAGCGTATTCTTAGTACCCGCTTTAACTGCGTCACCATATTTGACATCTAAATCTTTTAAACTATTGTTGTAACTTGCTGCATTATTTTTGTAGTAATCTGCATTATCTTTATCAATTTCTCCTAAAGATTTTGCGATTTCGTCTACAAACAATTGACTATTTTTTAAAGAAAGCCATACGTGTTCATCGTATTCTTTTTCTCCATCATCATGATGGTGATGATGTCCTTCACCTTCTTCATGGTCGTGATCTTCACCATCTTCGTGGTCATGATCTTCGCCTTCTTCGTGATCATGATCTTCCCCTTCTTCGTGATCATGATCTTCGCCTTCTTCGTGGTCGTGATCTTCGCCTTGCATACCTTCAACAAGTTCCTCTTCTTTAGCTTTATCACCAAGAACTTCCATTAGGTTAATAACTTGCATGTCTTTATTTTTAGCGTCTTTTAAAACATCATCAACCCATTCATCGGATTCTCCACCAACATAAACAAACATGTCACAGTTAGAAATATTGATAATGTCTTTTGGGCTTGGAGAATAACTATGCAAGTCAACTCCTCCATCAAGAAGCATGCTAACGTCCATAGAGTCTTTTTTATCTCCAAGAACGTTCATAACCCAGTCATATTCTGGGAAAATTGTTGTAATAATTTTTGTTTTTTCATTATTTGATTCACCACAACCTATTGAGAATGAAACAAATAACGAAGTGATAGATAATCCTATCCCCTTTAATAATTTATTTTTCATAAAATCTCCTTAAAATAATTAGAATTATTGTCAATAGACAATCAATAAAAAATATTAAAGAAATTTCTAATTAGACATTTTAATTTTTAAAGATACCAAATTTGTATGTTCTTTATCTCTACTAAGAAAGCAAATAGATAATACTAAAGCAAAAGCTAAAGGAATAAGAAAAATAACGCTAGATGTAGGTTTCTCTACATTCGTTTGTTTTATATTTTCTTTCGCTGCTCTAATTACTTCACAAATAGCGCAATCTTCATGCGCACAGGAATGAGTATGACTATGATGAGCTTCTTCTAATTGAATAATTGGGGTTAACAAAAGAAAAAATGCCGCAATAGCAATAAATATTCTAACGAGGAAATTTTTCTTTTTCATATTTAACCAGTAATTATTATATCTAAAATCTAAAAAATCTCACTAAAAACGAAAATTAGTTTTTATTCTTAATAATATCAGAGACATCTTCTAAAGAGATGAAAGCTTTATCATCAATGTTATGAACAATTTGTTTTAATTTATTAATTTGAAAGTGGTTGATGATAAAGTAAACAATTTGTTTATTCTCTTTAGAGAATCCACCAATCGCGTTTACTATAGTCCCACTAACACCAAATTGATTAGATAATGCATTAGATATTTCTTCTGATTTAGTAGTGACTATCATCGCACATTTACTTCTATTAATACCTTCTACAATGAAATCAACCGTTTTAGAACCCACAAAATAAGTAACAATAGAATATAAAGGCAATACCCAGCTTTGAACAACTACACCACAAATTATATATAAAATAACGTTAAATATAAGATTGAAAGTACCAATAGATAAACCGATCTTTTTAGCAAACATTACTGAAAGAACATCAATTCCATCTATAGCTCCACCATATCTAATGGTTAATCCACTTCCTACACCAGAGAAAACCCCACCAAATATAGCGCACAATAATAAATCACTACCTGCTAATGGAGATATATTATTAACATCAAGCGGAAGAATATTCATTATGATAAAAGACATTAAAGAATATATTGCAACAGTAAAAATAGAATAGATAGTAAAGTGCCATCCTTGTTTTTTTGTACCTATTATAAATATTGGAATATTCAAAATAATTAAAAATAAAGGTAATGATAAAAACACTGGTGTGACTTGATCTAACAACATTGAAGTTCCAGAAATGCCACTATCATATAGTTTTACTGGAAAAAGAAATAAAGTTACTCCTAAAGAATTAATAATGCCTGCGATAAATAAATATAAAAAATTGATAGGTTTAAGTTCTTTTAATCTATCTTTAAAACGAATTTTTGGAGGATTATTTTCTTCTATGTTATCAATTTTTTGTTCCATATTTATTTATCC
>JAILIF010000020.1 GCA_024695405.1 Bacilli bacterium | reverse complement strand
GGTCTTACCGCAACCAGAAGGACCAAGAAACGTAACAAACTCATCTTCGTTGATAGCTAAATCCAGGTTATCAAGAATGACGT
Organism: Bacilli bacterium; assembly: GCA_024695405.1. GTDB lineage: Bacteria > Bacillota_I > Bacilli_A > RFN20 > CAG-826 > RGIG9670. The sequence goes on along the minus strand of JAILIF010000020.1, from coordinate 8,523 downwards.
TGTCGCCATAACTTTTCGTGATTCCTTTAAGCTCAAGGATCTTTCTTGCCATGTACTTTAATACCTCCTAAAGTTTCAAAAAATTTTACTATTTTTTACATAGCAAAAAATTATAAATGTATTCAAAAAAAATACAATAAAAATTTCAAAAAAAATCAAAAAAAAATAAGGCGCGGAGATTCGCGCCTTAAGAAATGATGCTGGAATGATTGGCAAAGGCCACCAGATTTGCAATCATCTGATAGACGATGATTTCGTATAAAATTGAGGAAGTAAAACTGATGTCAGCCAGAGTGAAGGGAATCATCGATGCGTCCCAAAGAGTCATGGATTCGATGATTTCCAAAGCGGAAAACCTGCCTGAATTCGCATTACTGAAGACAATACCTGGGATTGCCGATGTCACGGCCACGAGACTGGTTGCGGAAATCGGTGACATCAATGCCTATCCCAAGGCCGATTCACTGATTGCCTATGCCGGTCTGGCTCCGGCCGTCATGCAGTCTGGTCAGATGACCGGTGAGCATATGTATATCACCAAGAAGGGCAACTCCCATCTAAGGGCAACGCTGTATGTGGCAGTCATCAACATGATCATGTCCAAAGGTGAGAACATGATCACAAGATATGTGCCGAAAAAGAAAAACAGCGGCCTCTCGTACAAGGCAGTTGTCATCGCCGGTTGCTCCAAGCTGTTGCGCCTGATCCATGCGATGCTGAGAAACGGCGTCTGTTATTCAGAAAAATAACTATATATAGTATAGCTCAATCAATCCATAAATCAATCGACGACCTTATAGTCGTCTATTTGAGCGTGCTCAAACAGACAGGATGCATTGATGACACTCTCTACGATTTTCTATTGACAGGGCTTATCTAATTTATTACAAAAAATTATTTAGAAGTATAAAATAAGTTCGGTACTGATATGAAATATTTAGTTATTATTTCAACTTTATTTGTTATAGGTTCATTGCTTGGATGGATTATAGAATTATTCTTTAGAAGATTTATTTCTCAAAAGAAGTGGATGAATCCTGGATTTTTGACAGGACCATATCTACCAATATATGGATTTGGTGTTCTTTTATTATATGGCGTTAGTAATCTTTCTTTAGGAATCACTAATGAGGTATTAGACATTATTGTCCATGTTGTTATTATTGGTTTCGGAATGACAATAATTGAATTTATTGCGGGTTTAATATTTATTAGATGTTTCAAGATAAGATTATGGGATTACACAAATAGAAAAGGAAATATTATGGGGATTATTTGCCCTATGTTTTCTCTAATTTGGTTAGCAGTTGGATCTATATATTATTTCTTATTAAATCCAATATTGGTCCAAGGAATAACTTGGATTAGTGAGAATCTAATTTATACATATTTTGTTGGGGCAGTAATAGGTGCGATGTGTGTAGACTTTGCTTACTCTATTCATTTAGCAAGTAAGTTACGTGATTATAAAGAATTAACTTCACTTAGATTTGAAGATTTTAAGAAAGAATTAAAAATAAAAATTAAGAATATTATTGGAAAAGAAAATAAATAATGTTTGTTTAAGTTTTATTTAAGGTTTGCTTGCTAAGATAAAGCCATAAGGAGAACATATGGCTAAAGAAATTATCTCTTCAATGCGAAGATATGAACTTAAATATACTTTAAGCAAAGAGCAAGTCTCATACTTTAAAGCAGAAATCTTAAAGCATATGAATATTGATAAATATGGGCTAACTACAATTAGCTCTCTTTATTATGATACTCCTGATTACTTATTAATTAATAGGTCCATAGAAAAACCAACTTATAAAGAAAAGATTAGATTAAGAAGTTATGGATTAGCGAATAACAACACTCCAATCTTTTTAGAAATTAAAAGAAAGAATGACAAAATCGTATATAAGAGAAGAATTGTTACAAACGAAAAAGAAGCGAAAGAATTTTTTGAGCAAGATAAAGAAATTGGAAATAGTCAAATATCTAGAGAACTAAAAGCTTTCAAAGATTATTATGGCGTTCTAGAGCCAAAGATTCTTATCATCTATGATCGTATTGCATATTTCCAAGAAAATAGTGATTTAAGAGTTACTATTGATATGAATCCTAGATATAGAGTAAATGATTTGAATTTACATACATCTTTTGAAGGTATTTCTTTATTAAATGAAGGGGAAGCAATTTTAGAAATCAAAGTTCAAGAATCTATACCTATTTGGCTAACTTCACTTTTAACTAACGGAAGAATTTTCCAATCTAGCTTTTCTAAAGTTTGTGAAGCATATAAAAGAGAAATTAAGAATAAGATTTATAAAGAAAATGCATATAAGCAGTCACGTGTAGAAGTAAAAGGAGGTTATCAATATGGGCTCACTCTTTAATTTATTATCATCTTTAGACAAAACAGTTGTCTGTTTAATTATTATTCTTGCTAGTTTTGTAATGGGACTTGTTTATACATTAATTGTCTCTATTAAATTAAGAGCTACTAAAAGTTTCTTTGTAACTTCTATATTAATTCCTATGATAGTTGCTAGTGTTATTTCGGTGGTTTCTTTATTCTTGAAAGAAACCGCTAGTGACGCAGTTAGAATTGCAACAATAGCGGTAGCGTTAGGTTTAATTAGATTTAGAAGTGCTTCTGGGAGAGCGGAAGAATTGTTGCTTCTATTTGGAGGAGTAGCAATAGGATTAATTTCTGGATTAGGCTATGTTGTTATTGCTTTATTAGTCGCGTTATCCCTTTCTGGATTATATGTCTTATTAAATACAGTTAACTTATTTAGATTCAAAAGAATCGGTGAAGAAAAGTTATTAAAAATTACTATTCCTGAAGATTTGAATTATAACGAAGCATTTGATGGTATTTTAAATACATACTTAAAGTCATATGAATTAGTAGAAATTAAAACAACTGGTATGGGTAGTCTATTTAGACTTTCATATAAAGTTGAATTACTTTCTAAAGATAATGAAAAAGTATTAATTGATGAATTAAGAGTTAAAAACTCTAATCTAGAAATTGCGTTACTTCCATATGTTGAAAGTAATAAATCTTTATAAAAGGAGGAACTAACAATGAAACGTAAATTGTTATTAAGCTTACCATTATTAGCTTTTCTAGCATTAACTGGTTGCTCAGATGATGAAGAAAACCTAGGAGATAATCAATATAATGGCTCTGATTATCAATACAATGAAAAAGTGAATATTGAAAAACCTGAAGAAATAACTGTTAAAGAAGTTGAAACGGTTTTTGAAATGTCTTCTGAAAACGGAACATACACTCAATCTGGAAATATCTATAAAATTACCACTGCAGGTACATATTCTTTAAAAGGAAAACTTAATGGTCAAATCCTTATTGAAGCAGGAGAAGACGATGAAGTTGAACTTGAGCTTAATGGTGTTTCTATTTCTTATGATAGTGATTCCGCTATTAAAGCAGTTACTGGATCTAAAGTAGAAATCTCCGCTAAGAAAGATACTGATAATATCATTAAAGATACAAGAAACGCTAAAACTACAGATGTTGAATCTCAAGGCGAAGGCGCTATTTCTGCTGATATGGATTTAAAACTTAAAGGCAGTGGCACTTTAGTAGTAACAGGAAATTACAATAATGGAGTTCATACAACTAAAGACTTAACTATTCAAAAATTAACATTGAAGTCAACTGGTTATAATAACGGACTTAAAGGAAAAGATAGTGTAACAATCAATTCTGGAAATATCCAATCTTACGCATTAACAGGTAATGGCATTAAAACTAGCGATAGCGATGTTTCTAGTAAAGGCAAACAACGTGGAACAATCGCAATTAATGGTGGAACAGTATATGTTGATTCATTGCACGATGCTATTGATGCAAGCTATAACGTAACTGTTGATGAATTAGATGGAGAAATTCCAACAAAACTTACAATTAAAACAGGAACAAACTCTTCTAATTACAACAAGTCTACTTTTAAAGCCGATAGTGAAAAAGGCATTAAAGCAGCTAATGAGATTGTTATTAACAAAGGAACAATTGGAATTGCTGCAAGTGATGATGCAATCCACGCAAATTATGGAGATGCATTAGAAAGCGGAGAAACAGGCTTAGGTAATGTCACAGTTAACGATGGTAATATACAAGTTGCTAGTGGAGATGATGGCTTACATGCTGATAATACTTTAAATATTGCTGGTGGCAAAATTGTTGTCACTGGTGCAACAGAAGGATATGAAGCAAATTATATTAATATCACTGGTGGATATAGTTTTATTTACGGAACAGATGATGGAGTAAACTGCTCTAAAAAGTCTTTTAAAAACTGCGCTTTCACAATGTCTGGTGGTTATCTAGATGTTGCTGTTAGAAGTGGTGATACAGATGGTATTGATAGTAATGGTGATTTTACGTTAAGTGGCGGAACTATCGTCACTAGAGGATCTCCAGGTTTGAGTGGAAATGGAATGTCAACTGGATTGGATGCTGATGGTACTGTTTCCATGACTGGAGGAATATTAATAGCTTTCAACGGATTAGAAAAGTCCCCTTCTGCTAGTTCATTAATAAAATACGCTGGAACTAGTTCATCTAATTCGTCGATGGGTGGAGGACCCGGCCATGGTGGATTTGATAGAAATTCATGGTCCTCCAGTAGCGTTAATCTAGAAGCAGGTAATTATAAATTATCTGGTGATGGTATAGATGTTAGTTTTATAAATGATTATCAGTATGGATCATTTATGGTCTATTCAGGTCAATTAGCTGATAACGCTACATATACTTTATTTAGAAACGATTCTTCTATATTAAGTTGGAGCCAAAGTTCAAACTCTGTAACAATTTCTACTAAATGAAGTACAATATAACCATGAAGATATTATTAGTAGAAGATAATGCTCAACTTAATAAGGCTTTAGTGACCCTTTTAAAAAGAAACTCATATTTAGCAGATTCTGCTTATGACGGGGAAGAAGCTTTAAGGTATATTAAAGAATACCAATATGACGTGATTATTTTGGATATCATGCTTCCGAAAGTTAATGGCTTAGAAGTTTTAAAACAATCTCGTAATAGTGGAATTAAAACTCCTATAATCATGCTTACTGCAAAAAGCACGATCGAAGATAAAATACTCGGGCTTGATTATGGAGCGGATGATTATCTTTCAAAACCATTTAATACTGAAGAACTATTGGCTAGAATAAGAGCCTTAGTAAGAAGAAACTCAAAAGAATTTAATAACAATGAAGACATTTCTTTTGGAGACATAACATTAGAAAAAGAAACTTTTACTATTGAATGTGGAAGTGAAAAAGTTTCTTTATCTAACAAAGAGTTTCAAATACTTTTACTTTTAATAAACTCTAATGGAAGAATTGTTTCAGTAGAAGAAATTACTAATAAAGCATGGGAAATAGATTCTGCTCCAATTGATGCTAATGTTTGGGTATTTATTTCTTATTTAAGGAAGAAACTTGAATCAATTGGTTCGAAGATTCTTATTAAATCTATTAGATATCAAGGATATTATTTGGAGTATCAAAAATGATTAAAAAGTTAAGAAGAACATTTATATTAATATCCGCAATATCTGTGTTTTTTGTATTGTTTGTAACTATTGCTACAATCAATATTTCTAACTATGTTACTGTTGAGAATAACGCCAAGAATTCTTTATCTGAAATCATTAACCAAGGTCCAAAGATAAACGAAGGTCCTGGTAGACCTGAAGGAATGCCAGAAGGGGTTCAAGGTGGCCCAATAGAATTAAGACAAAAAAACTACTTTATCGCATCTTTTAATTCTGACGGTTCGATAAGAGAAATTGATAATCGTCAAATGTTTATTTTTGCTCAAAACGAGTGTATTGATTTAGCTACAAAAGTTTATAACAACGAACTAAGCGGTGGAAAATATGAAAACTATAGATACACAAAAGTAACAAAAGCTGATGGCGTGACTTATGTTGCATTCGTAGATATTAAAGAAAGATTAGATAGTTTTAATAATTTTCTATTAATGTCTTCTCTTATTTCTTTAGGTGCATATGCAGTTTTGATTAGCTTGATTATAGTTGCATCAAAAATTGCATTTAAATCTAGCGAAGAAGCTTATAGAAAGCAAAAAAGATTTATCACAAATGCATCTCATGAATTAAAAACTCCTCTTACTGTTATTTCTGCAGACTTAGATTTAATTGAGATGGATAAAGGGAAAGATGAATGGAGTGAATCTATTCGTGATCAATTAAATAGATTAACTGATATGACTAATCAATTAGTAACTCTTTCTAAATTAGAAGAAGATGATGCATCGAGATTTCCTTTTGATAGCTTCTCACTCAATGAAGTTAGTAAAAACGTAGTGGATAGTTACCTTCCTTTGTTCAATAAGGAAAATATTAAGTTTTCTTATAACATCGGTGGAAATATCACTATGTTTGGAAATGGATATTTAATTGATGAATTAATACATATCTTTTTAGATAACTCTCTTAAATATACAGGTGGAGATAATAAAAGTAGTTACTTTTTAATTAGTGAAAGCAACAAAGGAAAAATTGAGTTTAGATTCTCAAATACAATAGATAAAAACGAAGAAGTAGACACCAAACAAATGTTGGAGAGATTTTATCGTTCACCTTCAAATAAAAAAGAAGGTTCTGGTATTGGGTTATCTATCGCCCAAGAAATTGTCAAACTGCATAACGGCAAGATTTCCATTAATAGAAATGATAGCATTATTAACTTTGTAATTACTTTTAACTAAAATTTTGTAATAATTGATTCATGATTATTGATTCTTTTGATACTAGTGAACCAATCTTAAAACTAGAAGATTTTTATGGAGAAAAAGGGCATATTTTAGAAAAATGTCTCGTTATTTTATCTGACGAGATTTTTGACTATATCAAATCTCATTACGAACTTAAACAAGTTGGTTCAATCCGTAGTTCTTCCTACAACATACCAATATACGCTTTTGAGTATAAAGGCGAACTAATTGGAGTGTTTCTTACTGAAGTAGGTTCAGTATTGAGCGCTGGTAATATTGCGGAATGTGCTCATATTACAGGAGCAACTAAGTTCATTATGTTTGGTTCATGTGGTTCTTTAGACAAAGAAATAACTACAGGAAAATTCGTTATTCCTACTGAAGCATATCGCGACGAGGGAACATCATATCACTTCATGCCTCCTAGTGATTTTGTGAAAATCAATAACGCAGATAAAGTCGAAGCGGTCTTTAAAAAGTTAAATATTCCATATGTGAAAGGTAAAGCGTGGACCACAGATGGTTTCTTGATGGAAACAGTTAACAAAGTTAAAAAGAGAAAAGAAGAAGGCTGTTTAGTAGTGGAAATGGAACTTGCAGCATGTCAAGCTGTAGCAAACCACTTTAAGCTTGAACTCTATGACTTTTTACAACCAGGGGATGTTTTAATTGAAGGAGATTATGATAAATCTCTTCTACATTCCGCTAACCACAATTTAATAAAATTAGATATTGGATTAAAAATAATTGAAGAAATCTAAAAGCGGCTTTCGGTTTTTGATGATAGGTGTTCGAATCAATGTTTTGTCTTTGGTTTACCAAATAGTGGCTTAATAGAAGACATAAATAATCGAGATATCTTATGAAAGATATTGATTATTCTTACTGCTGTGAAGAGGAATGATTGCAAAGCAACAGCGGGTTGCTTGATAGGGAATTTTTCAATACTAAAATATAATTAGAGGTAAGCAAAATGGAAACTAAAAACATATTATTAGAATTAAGAACTAAGAATAATTTGTCCCAAGAAGAACTCGCGGAAAAAGTAATGGTTACTAGACAAGCTGTTTCAAGATGGGAAACCGGTGAAACCACACCAAATACAGAAACATTAAAACTACTATCTAAACTATTTGACGTGTCAATTAACACTCTTTTAGGATCGCCAAGACAATTAGTGTGTCAATGTTGTGGCATGCCTTTACAAGATTCATTAATGAGTAAAGAAAAAGATGGCTCTTTTAACGAAGACTACTGTCAGTGGTGCTATCACGATGAGAAATTCACCTATAACAATATTGAAGATTTAATTGATGCATGCATTCCTCATATGGTCGCTCAAGGTTTTCCTGAAGACCAAGCCAGAACTTATATGAGAGGAATGCTTCCAAATCTCAAATATTGGAAAGAAAAACAATAGTGCTTTAATGATGGAGATAAAGTAACTTTAGAAATCCTTCAACAAAAGCAACTCGTTGGTAAAGACATTGGTAGAATCGATAAAATTACATGTTCATCTATAAGAATATTCCTTACAAGCTGTAAAGATGGTTCTTCTTGTTGGCAGAAATATTCAAAAAGCTAAGTAATATAAAAAAATTGAACAGATTTATGTTAATGGTTTCGTTATATTAGTGGGGCGTAGATAAAAAGTAATATTTCCTATTATTTTTAAGATATAAATATTATTATTTTTAAGACGTTAGTTTCATATAAGTTCTGGCTTGGTCTTCGGGAAAACCTTGAGCAACCAT
>JAILIF010000099.1 GCA_024695405.1 Bacilli bacterium | reverse complement strand
AGCAATAATTGAAAAAGACTGACATGGAAAACCACCTGTTAAAATATCAAAATCAGGAAGTTCATTGGAGTTAATTTGTCTTATATCACGGTTATCTGGTTTGATACCAAAGTTCTCTTCAAAAATTCTGCAAGCATTATGCATCTAATAACATGGAAATTGTTTATGCAAATGATATTGCTGATAATGCTTGCAGAATCTTTGAAGAGAACTTTGGTATTAAACCGGATAACCGTGATATAAGACAAATTAACTCCAATGAACTTCCTGATTTTGATATTTTGACAGGTGGCTTTCCATGTCAGTCATTTTCAATTATTGCTCAGAATCCAAAACGTCTAGGTGTAAAAGATGACCGTGGTAAATTGTTTTTTGAAATGTGCAGAATACTTCGTGATAAGCAGCCTAAATGTTTTATTGCTGAAAATGTAAAAGGATTACTTACTGCAAATCAGAAAAGCGCATTTCCATTAATTATGGAAGAGTTTAAGAATAGTGGTTATGATGTAAAACATATGGTTTTGAATTCTGCTAATTATGGTGTTCCTCAAAAAAGAGAACGTGTAATTATTGTAGGATTTAGAAAAGATTTACACATTGATTTTACTTTCCCTAATCAGGTTATTACTAATGAAGATTTTTTTGAGCCTCTTAAAAAAGTCATTGATAATACAGTTGACGAGAAATATTATTTCTCTGAAAGAGCTGTTGAAGGTATGATGAAGAAACGAGAAAAGATGAATAAAGGACGTGCACAAGATATTGAAAAACCATGTAATACTGTTGGTGCTCATCTTGCAAAAGTTTCCTTAAACAGCACGGACCCTGTTTTAATGAATGGCAATAGATATAGAAGATTTACTCCAAGAGAGGTCGCAAGAATACAGTCATTCCCTGAAAAATTTGAATTAGTAGGAAGTGAGTCTGCACAATATAGAGCACTAGGAAACGCAATTCCTCCTGTAATGATTTGGTATGTTGCCAATAAAGTAAGGACAGATCTTTCCTAGATAAAATTTCTTTACAGGAATTAAAAAATGTATTTATCAGAAATAAAATTATGGAATTTTAGAAAATATGGTACCGACGAACAATTTGACATTTTAAAACCAAGTTTAATTTTAAAATTAAATAAAGGTATAAATGTACTTGTTGGTGAAAATGATTCTGGGAAAACAGCCATAATAGATGCAATTAAACTTGTTTTAAAAACACAAGATTATGAATGGATACGCGTTTCTGATAAAGATTTTTTTAATAATACAAATCGTTTTCGTATTGAATTGGAATTCGATGATTTGCAAGATGATGAAGCAAAGAATTTTATAGAATGGTTGTGTTATCGTACAATTAAAGATGAGCAACAAAAAGATAAAGCTGTAGTTTATTTAAGATTAATTTATGATGTAACAAGGAATGAAGAAAGAATCTTTCCAAGTGATGTCTGTGCAGGTGCAGATGAAAAAGGCTACCCACTTACTGCTGAAGCAAAAGAATATTTAAAAACGACTTATTTAAAACCCCTGAGAGATGCAGAAGCTGAATTAACTCCAGGAAGAAACTCTCGTTTATCCAATATATTATACTCTAGTGATACCTTTAAAAAAGGTGGGACAGAGAACTCGCTAACACAAAAAATTGATGAATTTAATGAATTTGTAAAGGACTTTTTCGAAAAATCAGAAAATGAAGGCAATAAAATAAAATTAGTTATTGATGAGTTCTTAAGTTCATTTATACAAAATGACGATAAATCATCCTTTTCATTTTCACAAAAGGATTTAAGAAATATTCTATCAAAACTTGAATTAGGACTTAAAGATATTACAAATCCTGGGCTCGGAAGCTTAAATCGTTTATATATGGCTACAGAATTATTGAATTTAAAACGCGAGGCTTGGAATGGGGTAAAATTATGCTTAGTTGAAGAGCTTGAAGCACATTTACATCCACAGGCACAAATGAAAGTTATTAATAAATTGATTCAATGTAGTAACGATGACAATATACAATTCATTCTTACTACTCATAGTCCTAATTTAACCTCGAAATTACCATTAGAGAATTTAATTTACTGCCATAATAAATCCTGTTATCCGATGGGTAAAAAATATACGAAACTAGAAAACGATGATTATACTTATTTACAAAAATTCCTTGATGTAACTAAATCAAATTTGTTTTTCGCGAAAGGATTAATTTTCGTTGAAGGATGGGCTGAAGAAATTTTTTTACCATCATTTGCAAAAGTATTAAAAAATATAGGAATTATTAATAAAGATCTAACTGACGCTGGAGTTTCTATTATTAATGTAGG
>JAILIF010000033.1 GCA_024695405.1 Bacilli bacterium | reverse complement strand
ACGAACTGTTTTATCCGTTATTCAGAATTGGTGTTCTTAAATACCCATATAAATTCATGGATATAGAGTTAAAAAAACGCTACATAAAATATCTTAAAGATCAAATTAAAGCATTGGAGGATGAATAGAATGAACAGCAAAATATCTTTATCAAAACTAAAAAGAAGATATGATTTAATTCTTAAAGAATTAGAGAACAGAGACGATGCTTTCAGAAATGATAAATATGATGTTTATTTCATTCCTTCACTTTTTGAAGAAGAAGTAATATCGAGTATGAAAAAGAAAGATTTTGATGCGTACGGATCTGGCGCTGGTGGAGAGCTGAAAGAGCATTCTAATAAAAATGGGGATATACTACCAGCTTCAATGTCATCGGTTGGATCTTCATCTAGATTTTGTTATTTAAGTCTTAGAAACAGTGATCTTTCTGCTTTTGGAATTAAGAAGGCAGATTCGGATATATGTTTTGAAGAAAAGCTCCCAATACAAGGAGTGGATGGGGGTATTCCTCCTCACATGGATGCTTATTATGAAAGCGATGATAATTTTTACTTTTTTGAATGCAAATGTCATGAGCAATTTGATAAGCACAAGCTGGAATTGAGTAATGCTTATTTTGATAAAAATTTAATAGTCGATAAAATCGATAAAAAATATTTTTTAGAAAACATAACTAAAAAGAATAAAAGAACCGGAAAAGATACAGTTTACAGAAAGTATGATCCTGCAGCTTTTGGATTACCTCCTAATCCTAGATTCGATATTAAGCAATTCCTAACTCATATAATGGGCATTGAGTCCAGGATAAAAGATGAGATAAAAAAAGGCAAAACGATAAAAGAAGTAAAACTGATGTACTTTTACTTTATTCCTGATGCTGCTTTAAACGACAAAGAAATCAAAGATATAATTGCTACATTAACATCTGAGGTTAGAATTGCTTTTGATGCTTTGAAAAAACTTTGTGATATCGGTATTAAATTTGAACTATATATCCAACACGGAGAAAGGGTCGAAACAGCTTCAAAAGCTAATGTTAGAAGAGAAATTTAATAGATAATTTATAAATACGCCATTTTATGTCCTACTTTGCATGATATTTATATTATGTAGAGAAAATGAAAGGATAAAAAAATGGCTATTTTATTTAACGAAAAAGAATTTGAAAAACTAATTATTAAAAAGGGTGAAGAATATGGAGATCCCGTACTCCTTGAAGTTGAATTAGAAGCTTATAAGAATTCAGGCAATCTCGAGTATTTGTTTTACGTTTATCATTTGGGTCTCGCTCTTAAAAATAATAATATTGCTTATTTTATAAGACTTGATGGTTATCCATCATCTATGATAAGTATTCTCGGTTTGAATAGTCCTGAGACTAGAAATGGCTTGCAAAACTGGAAATATGATGAAGAGAGAAAAAACATCTTCCAGTTTTTTGTGCCTGCTGGTCTTAGGAAGAAAGTAATATCTCTATTTATGGATGTAGCATACATTGAGACAGACAGCGATGTGTGCCCATTTTATTTAGAAATCAATCATAAATACAAAATAGAATTAATTCAGCATGGCTACTTAAAAAGATTAAATGATGTTGATCCCGAACTTAGAAAAAAGATAACGTCTGATGATAAAAGCGTTATCGATTACATGATTAAAGCAGATGATCAAGGGTATTACATGCCAAGTTTATACGAATGTTGTGGTGGTGGCATGGAATTATGGTATTCACTCATCAACGTAGCTAATCTAAAAAAACTAGATGATTTCAAGAAAATAGTGTGTCTAATTAATGGGATTTTTTCTAATAGAAAAGTTCTAGCAAAGCATATTAAAGAGTTTGGTCTAAACAACATAATCTGCTGTCGAGAACAGCTTTATAGTGTTCTTTGTGATAGCTATGACATAGATAAACAAAGAGTAGATACGATTAGAATGCATTTGAACGGATCGCATCACTTGACAGAATCGGATGAATTACTGCTAGAGTCAAATGAAGTTCCAGATTATATAATCAAACAGCTTAATAATATTCGTTATTTACCATACGCAAGTTCCTCCGTAGTCACGGCAGAAATAATCTATGGATTAGTTTTTTTGAAACTTAAATATTGGGAAGAATATTCAAAGTTGATTAAAAACGATGAAACTACATTTGTAGGTCCTTTCTTTTATATTAACAACAAAATCTTAGCATCCAAAAAGCCGTATAGAGAATTCGATCCACGTTTGAGATTCTATGATTCAGATGTTTCTCATTTTGATTTCTTTAATTCACTTCACGTTGGTGGTGATTACGGCAATTATCCAAGAGGCAGAGTTATCTATGATAACTACAGTGTCCGTTATATTGTCTATTTAGATAAAAGTTTAATGAAAGACGAAATAAAAACACAGATTAAAAAAATATATTCACTTGAAGATGAGATAGTTGTTTTCAAAACAGACTCTCATTACACACACAATGGACTTTGATTATGTTCGAATTAATTTGTATGTCAATTTTAGGTGCTTGCTATGCGAAAGCACTTATAGATGAAGCGGCCGAAGAAAAGAAACAAAAAGAAAAAGAAAAAATCCGCGATCTAAAGATTTCTATTTTCTGCTATGCAGTAAGACATCACTTAAACTATAACGATGTTGTGAAGATGATTCAGGAAAATACTTTATCATTTGAAGATATTAAAAAGGATGCTGAAGAAAATGAAAGAAAGTAAAGAGCAGATTATTCTTCGAGTATTAAAAGATATTGATTCAAAAAAGGTAAAAGGGATTGCTTGGATTCAAAGAGAATATGGTGTTGGATTCTTGGTGGCAAAGGAAATTTATATTAGATACAAGAACATGAATTAATGGTTTAATAAAAAATTTTTACTCAATTTGTACGCTATATATAATCTAAGTTATATCAAGTGTTAGTTATATATTCCGATACCAGAACTATACAAAAAGTAACAAGAAGTAATCAGAAGTTACTATGTAAAAGTTCAGGTTTCATCGGAAAAATATG
>JAILIF010000052.1 GCA_024695405.1 Bacilli bacterium | reverse complement strand
AGTATTATCTATTTCTTTAGTAAAAAGATCTTCAACGCTTATTTTCAAAGAAGACGCAATTTTAAATAATGTGTAAGCAGAACACTTATTGATTTTTGACTTATTTAAACAAATATCAGAGATAGTTGTTTGAGGTACACTACACATTTTTGCTAACCGATATTGAGATATATTTTTTCTTTCTAACAAGCTTAATAATTCCATGTCTATATTATACCGGTGTGCCGTTATATAATCAATACTTTGCTACATTAACTTAGTTAATGTTATAAAGAAAAACCATGCGCATTCAAATGCGCATCGTTAACATAAACATCTAAATAAAGAATTTCTAATAGAGTTTAGTAAGGATTTTCTTCATATCTTCCACTAATGGAACTCTTGGGTTTGCAGGAGAACATTGATCTTCGAATGCCAACATACAAACTTCGTCCATCTTAGCGAAGTATTCTTCTTTATCAATTCCTAATTCTGAGAATCTATTAGATAAACCAATATCTTTTGCTAAATCTTCACATGCTTTAGCAAGCGCTTCCACTGCTTCTTCTTTGTTCTTATATTTAAGTTCAAGCATCTTAGCTATTTCCATATACTTTTCATCTGCACAATATTTATTGTATTTAGGCCATACAGATAATTTAGTAGGTACTTGTCCATTATATCTAATTACTTCTGGAAGAATGATAGAACAAGTATATCCATGTACTGTATGGAATTCTGCGCCAATCTTATGAGCTAAAGAGTGAACCATTCCTAAGAATGCATTTGCAAATGCCATACCTGCAATAGTTGCAGCGTTATGCATTTTCTCACGTGCTTCTAAGTCATGTTTTCCATCTTTAACTGCTCTTGGTAAGTATTTAAATACTAATTCAATTGCTTTCATAGCTAAGCCATCAGTAAAGTCATTAGCCATGACTGATACATAAGCTTCAATTGCGTGAGTTAATACATCCATTCCAGTCATAGCAGTTGCCTTTGCAGGTAAATTAGTTGTAAATTCAGAATCTACAATAGCAATTGTTGGAGTTAAAGAGTAATCAGTTAATGGATATTTCTTGTTATTTGCTTTATCAGAGATAACCGCGAAAGGAGTAACCTCACTACCAGTACCTGATGTAGTAGGAATACAAATTAATTTACTCTTAGCACCTAATTCAGGATATTTGAAAGCACGCTTTCTAATATCCATAAATTTTTGTTTTAAGTCATCAAAGTTAACTTCTGGGTGTTCATAGAATAACCACATACCTTTAGCTGCATCCATAACACTACCACCACCTAACGCAATAATTGTGTCAGGTTTGAATGTCTTCATTAATTCTGTGCCTCTTTTAACTGTAGAAATATCTGGATCTGGCTCTACATCACAGAATAACTGCATTTCAACTTTGTTGTTTCTTGTATTTAGTTCATCACAAATCTTAGTAAAGAATCCTAATTCAACCATACTTGCATCTGTAACAATAAATGCTTTATCTAATTGTTTACAATCATGTAAGTATTGGATTGAATTTCTTTCAAAATATATTTTTCTTGGCACTTTAAACCATTGCATATTATTTCTCCTTTTTGCTACCTTCTTAACATTAAGAAGATTAATAGCACTAACGTTACCTCCAACACTATTATGGCCATATGAGCCACAACCTAAAGTTAAAGAAGGTAAAAGCGAATTGTATATATTACCAATTCCACCGAATGTAGAAGGAGAATTCCATAATATTCTCATAGCAGGAACAAAGTCACCATACGCTGTAGATAACGCTTTATCTTTACAGTGAATTGCAGCACTATGACCTAAACCATTGAAGTTAACTGAATCATAAGCATATTTAAAGCCCATTTTGTCATCGTTAACTTTATAAAACGCTAATACAGGAGAAAGCTTTTCTCTACTTAATGGTTCTTTTGGGCCAATTGAGTCACAATAAGCGCCTAAAAGAACGGTATCGCTTGGAACATCAAACCCTGCGTTTTTCGCGATTAAATAAGGCGATTTACCAACTGCGTCTGGATTTAATCTAGCTGTTTCTACTCCATTATCTCCATTAGCAAATCCAAACATATATCTAGATAACTTCTTCTTTTCATCTTCATTTACAAAATAAACTTTGAATTTTTTGAACAATGAAATAGCGTCATCATAAATTTCTTTATCAATAATAATATTTTGTTCAGAAGCACAAATCATTCCGTTATCAAATGATTTAGAAAGAACAATATCATTAACTGCTTGCTCTAAGTTAGCAGATTTATTTATATAACTAGGGACATTACCAGCACCAACACCAAGAGCAGGTTTACCGCAGCTATAAGCTGCTTTAACCATGGCGTTACCGCCAGTAGCTAAGATAGTAGCAACATCTTTATGATTCATTAATAGATTAGTTGCTTCCATAGATACGTGTTCAACCCATTGAATGCAGTTTTCTGGAGCACCTGCTTTTATAGCAGCTTCTCTCATAACTTGAGCAGCCATCTTTGATGAATTGAACGCATTTGGATGGAAAGAGAAAATAATTGGGTTTCTTGTCTTAAGACAAATTAAACATTTAAATATGACTGTTGAAGTTGGGTTAGTAACAGGAGTAATACCACACACAACCCCTAAAGGTTCTGCAAGTTCTTCAATGCCAGTAACAGGATCTTCACTAATCTTACCAACAGTCTTTAATTGAGACATATTATTAACAACGTATTCGCAAGCGAATAAGTTCTTAGTTGCTTTATCTTCGAATACACCTTTTTTAGTTTCGTCCACTGCTAGTTTAGCTAAAACACCATGATGGTCTAAACCCGCAACAGAACATTTAGAAACAATATAATCAATTTGTTCTTGATTGAATGTAGCAAATTCTTGAAGAGCTTTAACACCATTAGCGACTAAAGTGTTAATTTCTTCTTCAGTACTCATATCCTTTTCTACTACTTTAGGAGCGTCTTTCATGCTTCTTTTTTCTTCGATTGCTTTTCTATATAAGTCAACCTCGTCAGCTTTAAGATACTTACTTCTAGTTTTTCCTTCAGAATCTCTCCACTGTAAATAAACTCTAGTTTTTCCATTTATTGTCTTATTGACAACACTACATTTTGGAAGAGCATCGAGTTCTTGAATAATCAATTTCTTTTTCTCACTTTCGTTATCCATAATTTTTGTCCTCTAAGTTAATACTATACCGATTTTATATAAAATCAATAGTTTTGGGGTTTATTTTTGTGGTTTATGAAAAAACGCCATATTTTTGGCGTTATTTTTCTTAACTATAATTACTTGTGTATTTTATTAATTATATATCTTATCAATCTAGTAGCGGGTATTGCGCTTAACGAGAAAATAACCGCTAATACTAAAGGA
>JAILIF010000058.1 GCA_024695405.1 Bacilli bacterium | reverse complement strand
TTCAGGAGTTTTTCCATAATGTTCGCTTTCTGGATCATTTTCTGCCATTGCTCTTTTAGCAATATTTAAAAATTCATTTTGAGGATACATACCTAATTGAGCTAAAAGAATATCAGTAAGAGTTTGTTTTTTAGAATCAACAACTAATAAAATATCTTCTGCTTTTTGAGGATAATTACCAGCTAACATTTTATATTGTCCACTTCCAATAACATAATCATCGTTATCTGGTAGTTGTTTCATAAAATCAGTAAATAAATCAACAAATTGGGCGTATTCAGAGAATCCTGCAACAGTTTTTAATGTAGCAATGTACATTTGAGTAATGCCATTAAGTGACATTGTTTGTGTTGCACCATCTCTTTCTTTACGGAACGGAGTGAAAATATTGTTTGTAACATCAATGCTGTAATTATATTTCTTAGCGGCAACTGCTTCTTTTGGAGCGTTTTCAATATAATCTAATAAATTAGTGTTAATATCATTAGTCTTAACAGAAGTAAAATCCTTATATTTATCCATTAAATAACTAATCATCGAATCAAGACCAATTTCAGTCTTTTTGTCAAAAACAACATCTTGAACAACTTCTTGTGCTTGTAAGCCAGTCATTAAAGAGGAATAATCAACTGATTCTTCAGCAATTTGAAGAGGGTAGCTTGAAAGCATATCATCTTGCATTGAAGCGATATAGTTTTTAATACCTTGAGAAACAGCAAGAACACTGCTAACACCGATAATACCAATGCTGCCTGCAATCGCGACTAATAATGTTCTTTTAAATTTAGAAAACAAATTTGAAAAAGATAATTTAAATGCGGTTAAGAATTTCATAGAAGAATACTTTTTGCCTTTAGATTCTTCTTCCACTTCTTTAAATTCATCTTTCTTTATCTTATAAGGATTTGAATCGCCAGTGATTTGGCCATCAAACATATTAATAATTCTAGAAGCGTATTTTTCTGCTAAATCAGGGTTATGAGTAACCATGATAACAAGTCTATCTTGTGCAACTTCTTTTAAAAGATCCATAACTTGGACAGAAGTAACACTATCAAGGGCACCAGTAGGTTCATCAGCTAAAAGTATTTCTGGATTATTTACTAAAGCACGAGCAATAGCGACTCTTTGCATTTGGCCACCAGACATTTGGTTTGGCTTTTTATGAATCATTTTAGAAAGACCAACTTTTGCTAAAGCATGTTTTGCTCTTTCTTCTCTTTCTTTTTTATCAATTCCAGAAATGGTTAAAGCTAATTCAACGTTCTTGAGAATAGTTTGGTGAGGAATTAAATTATAGCTTTGGAAAACAAATCCAATAGAGTGGTTACGATATGTATCCCAATCTTTGTCTTTGTATTCTTTAGTTGATTTTCCTTTTATTAATAAGTCACCTTTAGTGTATCTATCTAATCCACCAATAATATTTAAAAATGTAGTTTTACCACATCCAGAAGGACCCAAGATAGCAACAAATTCGTTTTTTCTAAAATCTATGTTAACTCCACGCAAAGCATGAACCGTCTCAATATCTTTTTGGACATAATCTTTTACTAAGTCTTTAATTTGTAACATATTTTAGACCTCCTTTTATAACTTTTGTTATATACTCTCTCATAATGTCTAATGATTGTCAATTTGAACGCAACAAAAAAATCGGTCAAGCCGATTTATTGTTCCAGTTATTACTACCTATTTTCATTTTAGCAAGTACACCAGTATGTTCTGTTTTTTCTTCTATATTTCCTTTCAAAGGAGCATCAATTACATTTTTACTCATTGCATCTGCCATTCTGAAGATTTCTTCTAAAGTAGTATGTCTTACAAATTTTAATATTAAAAATACTATTATTACATATGCTGCAAAGAATAAATTAAGTCCTAATCCTACAATAAATACAACAGGTAACATACCTACTAAAAAATGTGTAAGAACAGGAATACTTGCATTATCAATAATGTTAGAAAAATCAAATCCAAAAAATTTATTATCTTTAAACCCAATTGTCAATAGTAGAAATATAGCTGCTAAAGTTAACCATGGAATCATTCTAAATGGGAATTTGCTATTAATGATTTCAGCTTGTTTTTCAAGGTTTCTTAAACTAGTTTTGTATTTTTGTTTATTATCAAAAGTCATAACAAGAACATTGTCGTGTCTTTCTTGAGTAATCCATCCAAAATGCTTACGATAGTTTTCAACCTTATCGAGATGTTTTTCGCCACCTCTAAACACTCTTTTTTTCATGTCTCTAATTATATTATTTATTAGTAACCAATGCATCAAATTTTCACTAAACGAAAACTCATTTTTTATATTTTTATTTAGCGAAATCTCGGTTCTTATTTTTTGTAGGATAAAGATTAGTAGTTTTTTAGTAATTCGACCTATTTTTTAGTACTCAAATTTTAGTTTTTCCACAATTTTAAGACACTGTCTAAATTTTTCAAAATTGTTCTTTACTTATGTTATAAATCAAGTAAGATAGAAGCACTCAAAGAAAAGTCACAGTGTATCATTTACTTAAGTAAGGTACATTTTGATAACAAATTTTCTAAATATTTACATGGAGGGGACAGAACAATGTTACAAATTAGAAAAAGAGATGGAACACTCCAAGAATTTGATCTAAAAAAGATCGAAAACGCAATTCAACGTGCTTTTGCAGCAGAGCACAAATTTTTTAATGAAGATATAATTCAAATGCTCGCATTAAGAGTCACTGCTGACTTCAATAAAAAGATTGTTGATGACATTGTCTCAATCGAAGATATTCAAGACTCAGTTGAAGTAGTTTTAGTTCAAGCTGGTTATGTTGATGTCGCTAGAAGTTACATCATCTATCGTAAGCAACACCAAGCTATGAGAGACATCAAAAACACCACTGTCGACTATAAGAATATTATCGATAATTACTTAAAGATTAACGACTGGAGAGTAAAAGAAAACTCTACTGTTACTTACTCAGTTGGTGGTTTAATTCTTTCTAACTCAGGTGCAGTTACAGCTAACTACTGGTTAAGTGAAGTATATGATAAGGAAATCGCGGACGCACACAAGAACGCAGATATCCATATTCATGACTTAAGCATGCTTACAGGTTACTGTGCTGGTTGGTCACTTAAACAACTAATTAAAGAAGGTTTAGGTGGTGTCCCTGGAAAAATTACTTCTTCTCCTGCTAGCCACTTATCTACTTTATGTAACCAAATGGTTAACTTCTTAGGTATCATGCAAAATGAATGGGCTGGCGCTCAAGCATTTTCATCATTTGATACTTATTTAGCACCTTTCGTTAAAGCAGATAACTTAACATATAAACAAGTTAAACAATGCATCCAATCATTCGTTTATGGTGTTAATACACCATCTCGTTGGGGTACTCAAGCACCATTCTCAAACATCACTTTAGACTGGGTTGTTCCAAACGATATGGCAGAACTTAACTGCATCGTTGGTGGCAAAGAATTAGACTTTAAGTACAAAGATTGTGAAAAAGAAATGGCTATGGTTAACAAAGCTTTCATTGAAATCATGATTGAAGGCGACGCTAACGGACGTGGATTCCAATATCCAATCCCAACTTACTCAATTACAAGAACATTCGACTGGTCAGAAACAGAAAATAATAAACTATTATTCGAAATGACCGCAAAATATGGAACTCCATACTTCTCTAACTACATTAACTCTGATATGGAACCAAGTGATGTTAGAAGTATGTGCTGTAGATTAAGACTTGATTTACGTGAATTAAGAAAGAAATCTGGTGGTTTCTTTGGCTCAGGTGAATCAACTGGATCTATTGGTGTTGTTACAATTAACATGCCAAGAATTGCTTACTTAGCAACTGACGAAGCAGACTTCTATAGAAGGCTCGATAAGATTATGGATATCTCTGCTCGTTCATTAAAAGTTAAGAGAAACACAATCACTACTTTATTAGAAGCAGGGTTATATCCATATACTAAGAGATATTTAGGTGGATTCTCTAACCACTTCTCCACTATTGGATTAGTTGGCATGAATGAAGCTTGCTTAAATGCTCGTTGGATCAAAAAAGATTTAACTAATCCAGATGCAATTCAATTCACAAAAGAAGTATTAAATCACATGAGAGAAAGGCTCTCTGATTATCAAGAATTATATGGTGATTTATACAACCTTGAAGCTACTCCTGCAGAATCAACTGCATTTAGATTAGCTAAACACGATAAGAAAGCTTATCCAGATATTATCACTGCAAGTGAAAACGAAGGTGGAACACCATATTACACTAATTCTTCTCACTTACCAGTTGGTTATACAGAAGATATTTATAAAGCTCTTGATATTCAAGATGGATTACAAACTTTATACACATCAGGTACTGTATTCCACTGCTTCTTAGGTCAAAAACTTCCTTCATGGAAAGCATGTATGAACCTTGTTAGAAAGATTGCTGAAAATTATCACATTCCTTACTACACAATGTCTCCTACATACTCGGTATGTGCTGATCATGGTTATTTAACTGGGGAACAATACACTTGCCCAATTTGTGGAAGAAAAACAGAAGTTTATTCCAGAATTACTGGTTACTATAGACCAGTCCAAAACTGGAATGATGGTAAGAGCGAAGAATTCAAGATGAGAAAAGTTTATAACATCGAAAATTCTAAACTCACTCATGGCGTTCTTAATGCTGATTTAGATAAAGACGAAAAAGCTTACTGTGAATCAGTAGAAAAGATTGTATTATTTGCTACTAAAACATGCCCTAACTGTAAAATGGCTAAGATGTTATTAGATAAAGCTGGTATTGCATATGATGTAGTTGATGCTGAAGAAAATGCTGAATTAACAAAGAAATTTGGTGTTAGAAAAGCTCCTACATTACTCGTTCCAAATGATGATGGCACTTTCACATCATATGAAAATGCAAGTAACATCAAGGGATTTATTGAAGGAGTAAACAACTAATGCAAGACGTCATCATTATTGGTGGCGGTCCTTCTGGAATGACATGCGCTCTTAATTTATTAAGAGCTGGTCATACAGTCTTGATTATTGAAAAAGAAGCATTTGGTGGTCAAATTGCTACTTCTCCTAGAGTAGAAAACTTACCTTCTATTAAAGAGATATCTGGATTAGAATTTTCTGATCAATTATTTGAACAAATTTCTGATTTAGGTGTTGAATTCGAACTTGAAGAAGTTAATAAAGTAGTTAAAAATCCAGACGACACTTTTACAGTAAAAACTAATTATGGGGAACACACTTCTAAGGCTGTTGTCATCGCTAACGGTGTATCACATCGTAAAATGAATCTTCCTAAGGAAGAAGAATTTGTTGGCAAAGGAATTTCCTTCTGTGCTGTATGCGATGGCGCTTTCTATAAGGGAAAAGATGTCTATTTGATTGGAGACGCTAATACTGCTCTTCAATATGCATTAATGCTTTCGAATACATCAAGCCATGTATACATGTTCACATTATTCGATAAATTCTTTGGAGATAAGATTTTAGTAGATAGATTATTAGCTAGTAAAAACATCACAGTTACTCAAAATATGAATTTAATTGAATATTTGGGCGATGATGAATTAACTGGATTAAAATTTGAAAACACTAAAACAAAAGAAGTATTCGAATATAAAACAAATAATGTATTCGTTGCGATTGGACAAGTTCCACATAATGAATTCTTATCTGGATTAGTTAATCAAGAAAAAGGCTTTATTGTCACTAATGACAAAATGGAAACAAATGTACTTGGCATATTCGCAATTGGAGATACTAGAGTAAAAACAGTTAGACAAGTCTCCACTGCTGTTGGAGATGCATCTACTGCAAGCTTCTTTGTAGATAGATATTTACAAAGTAAATAAAAGGAACGAAATTCGTTCCTTTTTTAGTATCCTCTAAGTTCAACTTGCTTAATATATTTTCTTAATATTTCAGCGTATTCTTCTGCCTTTTGTTGATTTACTTCATTAAGTCCACGAACTATACATCCTTCTCTATCTACAAACTTTTGAAGATAGAGTTTTCTAGCACCTTCAATGAATTTACCCATTTCATCAAAATTTGTATTTTCATGAAGTTCTTTTACTAAAGTAGTTCTAAATTCATAATCAATTCCACTATTTATTAATAAATTAATAGTTTCTTTGATTTTTTCTAATTCAATAGCGTCTCTTCCGCAAGTTGTCGCATATAATTTCGGTTCGTTTTTAATATCCATTGCGACATAATCAATTAATTTAGAATCAATTAAATCTTTAACAATTTCAGGTCTAGTTCCGTTAGTGTCTAATTTAATGTCATAACCCATATTTTTAACTTCAATTATTTTTTCTTTTAAATCGGGCATCAAAGTAGGTTCACCACCACTAAATACAACTGCATCTATTAATCCTTTTCTTTTTTCTAGATAAGCAATTATATCAGCCCAAGGAATAACTAGTTCAGCTTGTAAAACTAAATCGCCATTATGACAAAATGGACAACGAAAATTACAAGGCTTTGCGAACAATACGCAAGACACCTTATCTTCGTAATCTAGTAATGACATTTTATCTAAGCCTACAAAATCCATATTTATAATATTCATTTTACCACTCTTGTATAAAATATAAATATTTTTGTTAGTTTAATAATTAAATGCAACTGTCTAGAAAAGTAAGTCTCGTGCGCACGTATAGCAAAATAGTTTGAGTGCAATTTTTTGTATTGTTTATACCGATTTTTAAAGTTATATTAATGTTAGAAAGCATAACAAAAGGA
>JAILIF010000038.1 GCA_024695405.1 Bacilli bacterium | reverse complement strand
ATACTTATGAAATATTTAGCTCCATCAATATCGTTAGTATAAGCACAGTATGTTACTTTATCTATATCATATTCTAATGACGATAAATTATTAATATAGTTACCTTCTGATAAGGAGTTACCATCAATTATCTTGATATTCGCTAACTTAATAAGATTATCGTATAACTTATTCTCTTTATTACCCTCTTCAGTATTATTAGGTTCTTCTACCTCAGGTTCTTTATTGTTACCAAAGATAGAATCTTTAAATAGAAATAGCAATAATAAGCCAATTAATAAGTCTAAGATAATAACAGTAGCGATTATTATTCTTCTTTTCTTTTTCTTATCCTTATTATTGGCTTTATTGCTATCTTTATCTATTCCACTATCTTTGTTAATATTCTTTTCTTTTTCATCCATAATCCAAATTCCAATAAATCCTTTGGTATCCATTATAAAAAAATAGTTCGTCTGAACAAATACAAACAAACTATTTTTAATGAAATCACTACGAATTAAATCATCTTTTATGAGTTTTGCAGTACTTTATTCTTATCTCTTCAAGAATATCAGATGCTTCTTTAACCCTCGGCAAATCTTTATCAAGTTTAGCGCATTGCTTTTCATAAGCTTTTATTTTTTCTGCACCTCTCTTATATATGAAAGCTATAAAGACCTTATGAGCCCAATGATTTCTATTTTCGCAAATTTGAGCTAAGAAATTGTAATCTCCGGAGCAGATTAAATGCTTGTCATGAGAATGGTCAAGTTCCTTTAACTTTTGAATCATTTGCCCTAATGTTTTCTCTTCTATTTCTTCAAAATGTTTGTTTATATCGCCGGCTTTCATGTAAGCATAGATACATTTAATATCGTTTTCTATAGCTTGATAATTAAGCATTGTTTCTGCATATTTATCTTTAAATTCACTGTATTCCATAACAACTTAATACTTTTTGAACTTTCCATTGTTTGGATTGCATTGATTAGAATGATTATTTAATCTTGCCCAATAAGCCTTGTTATTTGGGTTATTTTGATTTGCATAATCATCTAATTGATTTTTAGTATGTGTTTTACCACTTACGCCTTTTGAAACGCTCATTTTCTTATTCCTCCTCGTATTCATTTTTTAAACCGTAATGATTGCAAAGAACTAAATATGCAGCGTATTTCTTAGCAATTTTCTTAGTTTTACCTAATCCAACTTCTCTTATTCCCCAACTGTTGACAGTACATGTACATTTCCACCACGTTTGTCCGTCCTGATATACTTGTTGATCTGGCAATTCATAAATAGGAATGGAACATTTTCCATGTTCAGCTAACTCTTTCAAAGTGTTTATCGCTAGTTCTTCTGTGAATTTTTCAGGTCTTTCCTCTTCTGTATCAACTTCATCAAAGAACTCTTCTAAATCGAGAACATTATAAACAAACTCTTCAAGTTCTTTTGCGTGCCATTCACTATCAATTGCTATTGCACCTAAGATAGCTTCGAATAAATCTGCTTTTACCTTTTCTTGCTTTTCAACATGGTTTTGAATATCACTATCACCCATGTACAAATACTTAGCAAATCCTAAATCATCAATCTTTCTTGCAAGAGTTCTATTCGACACAATTTCCTTTTTAAGTTCAGTGAAATCTGCCTCGTTTTTATTTGCAACAATACAAAACTCTTCAAGCGCTTCGCCGTCATAGTACTCGGACTGAGACTTAGTAAATCCAAATGTGTTTGCAATTATCTTGACGACATAAAAGTCAAGAACTCTGTCACCTATAAATTCCAATACTTCGTTATTCTCCCCTCCGTATTGGGCAGAATAAGAACTTCTAGTAAATGCTTGCAACAACAAATGTTCGTTATTAAACCAATAACCTAATTGTTGTTGAACATCTTCTAAATCATTTGATAAATTCGCCATATGTTTTCTCCTTTACAATGTTTTATCCGGGAGAAACCGCGTTTCGATAAAATAACTAGATTACAAAAACAACCTAGTACTTTAAGGAATCATTTTAGCAAAATAATAATTGTAAGATTTTCTACTTACGTACTCCTCTAGAAAGAGAACTTAAATAAATTACGTTACTCAATTACTTTGAGAAAACTTTCCTTCCGGATAAATTTAGTTTATAAAAGTTTTAATTTTGCGTCAAGAAACCAGGAAATGATTTGGTATAAAAATCAAGCTAGGCTTTCTTCGAACTTAGAAAGTGCCTCTGGAGCCCCATTTCTAAAATATTTGCATTTTATCTTTTCAATTGTTTCAATTATTGGTTCATTATTTTTACCAGAAAAAATTTTTTTCCAAGTATCAACATCTAGATCCCACATAAATTTATATATTTCGGCGAAAGTATATGTTTTAATCGATGTCTTGTATTCAAAAAAAACTTTAATTATTTCCACTACGTTTGAAACACTTGCTTTAGGAAAATTGTAATGGACTCCGCCCCATTCCTTTTTGGAAGGTTCAGATAATGGCTTTATATTTTCGATAACATCCTTGGGGCAAATTAAAGATGAAACGTTTGCGCTCCATTTTTCAAAACCACCACTTATAAAAGAAACAACAATCATCATTACTTCGTCTGATGTCGAATCGTTATTTTCTATTTCAAAAAAAGAATAATCTCCATCCGAAGTATTTAGCTCATCTAAAAAAGTAGCCGACAAATCATTAAGATTGTTGGCTTTAATTAGTGACTTTATTTTTCTAAATCCTCTTAAGAGATACATGCCTACACCGTTTTAAAATTATCCTTATAGAAATCTAAAACATCGTTGGCAAAGAAGGAAACATCTGAATCATCAGAATTGCATGCAATCAATAAAGCATTTTTATACCACGGAACAAAAATATCAATGTCGGATGAAATAACATTTTCTAAGAAAAATAACTGTTTTTCATATTTATCACAAGAAAATAATTTTTCTATAACACCATTAAAGTAGGAACTATCTTTATTTTCTTTTACAAAATCAATTACTTTTTTAGTTTCGTTGTTATTTTCCAAAGCCAATTCCAAAATATCCTCAAGATTTGAAAGCGTTTCTTGAAGTTCATCGACCTCATTAACAATTAAATCAACACATTCATCTGTTTCAAAATCATTATTAACAACACCATCATTGAAATCTTCATAATCAATGTCATTACAATAATCATCAATAGTTTCATTCAATGAAGGAGATAGTTCTTCTGATTGAATGGAACTAGTATTGGAACATAATCCTGTGCCAATCACTACAATTGCTAAACATAATTTATTTTTACTCATTTTAGTTTTCCTCATTGTTTTCTAAAAAATCCTTTATAGCTTCTTCGTCTTTATCGACGATTGCTTCCATTTTATTTAAAACCTCAATCGAACTATCTCTTACAAATGGACGGTTCGCACCAATATCTATCGAAGTATTAATATCGAAAGAATAAATAATTCCTCTCGTCAAAGAAAAATCTCTATTTTCTTTAACCAATCCATTTTGAACGCTAATGACGTTGTTAATAAGAACACCATCAATTCTTCCTATTTGATTTTTTCTTAAAAAGATTTCGTTTTGTTCAAAACCATCTATAACCAAAGATACTTTGTTCGATATGTTATTGAATATTTTATTACTCCCATCTTTTGTACCGCCTTTAACATTAATAGCAAGCCTATTAAAATAATCTGGCATATATGGCCTTACTTTCTCAAATTCGCCAACATCTAATGAACGTTTTCTTTGGCAGTTATAAGTAAAGTCAATTCTATCAGGACTAATATTAATAATTGAATCGCCTTTGGAAAAAATGTAAACCGGCACAACTCGTTGCATTTGCTGATTATTTGCACGGGATAAAACATTAGAAATAGACCTATTATAAGAATCATCGAATTTTTCACTGATTTCTTTTATAGACCTAACTGTTATATTGAAATCTCCAAAAAATGAATATTTTATTTCCATACATTCTCCAACTTTATTATAGCAATTTATTCTTTGATTTGTAGTCCAAGTATAAAAACTTTATAAATGTTTATAACTTAATATCAAGCCGGTTCCTATTTTACTAAAGCAAAGACCGCATATGCAATAATTAGTATTCGATATGTATATCTTTTCTTTATTTTTTACTGGAACTATTTCCTATTACAAACCCAATGTCCTCATTACTTCAGACATTACTTTTAATTCATTACATTCTTAAAAGATTATTCAGTTATAGTAGAGGTCTTATTCTTTTTTAATAAACTAATAATCCCAATCACACATATAGTGAGGAAATATATACACCATATCTCTAGAGCGATTACTCCTCCAGATAAAGTATTAGAAGAAGAAGAGGCTCCACTTTTATCAAATATAGGAGTGATAGGCATTATTAAGCAAGGTAAGAAGAATAGCCCGTGGCACATTAATAATATTTTATATGTTTTATCTAGTTTATGAGTCCTTACTAAAGATAAGCCTAAAAATAATGTAGATAGGCCCATAAAGCCATATCCTAATAAATCTAGATAAAACATAAGATTTAAATTTCTATAATCTAATACATACAGTGCATCACTAGATACATTTCCTTTATTAACTACAGTAACTTGAGTGAAATATACAATAAATATAAGTACTGCGTATACTACTCCAAATGCTAAAGCTAGATATTTTAATGATTTATTATTATTTTCTTCTTCACTAATGGTTCCACTAACTAACATCAGATATCCAATAGCTAAGAATATACATATAAAATAGCTACACATAGTTAAACCAAATAACATAAATACTGCAAATAAGAATGTAGAT
>JAILIF010000036.1 GCA_024695405.1 Bacilli bacterium | reverse complement strand
GTACGAACCATTTGGCTTGTGTATGAGTTTTCGTTGTCGTACCAAGAAACGACTTGGACTTGATATAAACCATCACCGATAGCACTAACCATAGTTTGTGTAGCATCGAATAATGAACCGAATCTCATACCGATGACATCGCTAGAAACGATTTGGTCTTCGTTATAACCGAATGAAGCGCTTGCAGCAGCTTTCATAGCAGCATTGATAACTTCTGGTGTTAATTCACCATTGTATTTAACAACTGCAGTTAAGATAGTTGTTGAACCAGTAGGAACTGGAACACGTTGTGCACTACCAATTAATTTACCATTTAATTCTGGGATAACTAAGCCGATTGCTTTTGCAGCACCAGTTGAGTTAGGAACGATATTAGCAGCACCAGCACGAGCTCTTCTTAAATCGCCTTTTCTGTGTGGACCATCTAAGATCATTTGATCACCAGTATAAGCGTGGATTGTGCTCATGATACCAGATTGGATTGGAGCTAAATCGTTTAATGCTTTAGCCATTGGAGCTAAGCAGTTTGTTGTACAGCTTGCAGCTGAGATAACTTTGTCATCTTTTGTTAATGTCTTTTCGTTAACACCGAAGACGATTGTTGGTAAGTCTTTACCTGCAGGAGCAGAGATAACAACTTTCTTTGCGCCAGCTTCAATGTGAGCCATTGATTTATCTTTAGAACAGTAGAAACCTGTACATTCTAAGACAACATCAACACCAATTTTACCCCATGGGAGTTCATTTGCTTTTGGCATTGCGTAGATAGTAATTTCTTTACCATCAACAGTAATGCTACCTGGTGTAACTACTGTCTTACCATCTTCAGCAAGAACTGGTTCTTTTGAAGAGATTGTGTGTAAATTTTCACCAATACGACCTGTGTAACCACCTTGTGCAGTATCATATTTTAATAAGTTAGCCAACATCTTTGGAGAAGTTAAATCGTTGATAGCAACAACTTCATAACCTTCTGCACCAAACATTTGTCTAAATGCTAAACGGCCGATACGTCCGAAACCGTTAATTGCAACTCTGACGTTTTTTGACATAAATAAATTGCCTCCTATTTGTCATTGCGATTAGTATTTTATACTATATATCTTAATATAACAAGATTTATTTACAATAAAAGGCGAGGATTTCTCGCCGTTTTAATAGATAACTTGTATGCCCTTGAACAATTCTTCAAGCGAAACATTAAGACCGACTGAGATTCGGGAAATAATGTCAATTGATGGGTTTCTTGTTCCTCTTTCTAAATCACTCAAATAATTACGATTGATATTACATTCAAGCGCTAGATCTTCAATAGACATTCCCTTTCTTTGTCTAAGGTATCTAACCCTCATTCCAAGTTGCTTTTTTACTGTCATTTGTTTAACCTCAAATATAATTCGTGAAGATATCTGAATAAATGGTTAACATTACTTTTTGTAATTTTTTTAGATAATTGGCCACCTAATATTTCGGCAAGTTCCACTAATGAAGCAGACTCATTTTCTAATCTAGCCTTTGCTAGTTCTCTTGCTTTGATGTTTTGAATATTATCTAATCCTAGTTTTTGATCGATTAATTGAATTTCGTTTACTTGTCTTTGACCAGTTTCTAAAGTTCTCTTCATATTCGCTGTGTCCATATTAACTAATCTATTCGCGGTGTTAAGCGAATCTCTAGTAACACGAACATCTTCAAATTCTAAGCAAGAAGATACTGCTCCTATCATTATCAAGAAAGTAGATATTTGGTCACATTTTTTAAAGTATATAACGTAATTTTCTCTTCTTTTAATAATCTTAGGTTCAATGTTGGAGTTTTTATATTTTGCGAATAATTTAGACAACCACTTTGCAAAATTATCATTATTCAATGAGATTTCTAAATGGTAGTTACTCGTAACAGGCGAATTAATACTTCCACTAGCAAGGAATGCACCTGCTAAATAGCCTGATATAGTATCGTCATTCTTCACGATGTTTTTTGATATTTTCCCTTCAACAAAGGAAATCTCCAAATCATCAATAATTTCTTCAGAAGCTTCTTCAATTTCAATGATGTAACTCACTGATTTAGAAAGATTAGGCTTTTTCTTTGTTAATAAATTAACCTTCGTTTTATAAATTTGAGAAATAGTCTCATACAAAAATTTAGATATTTTTGCGTTCTCATTTTTCAAAGATAAAACAGTTGATTTATTGCGTATAATTAAAGAACCATTTATACGAATATAAGCGGCTAAGAGTGCTCTCAAACGATCGAAAGAATCATAGGAATTTGAGACTAATTCTTCTTTAACTTTTCTTGTAAATGAATCTCTTCTCATGGGTTATTTGTTTAGTTCTGGACAGTCTCTATGGAATACTAAAGTTTTATATTTTTTCTCAAAATATTTTTTTAAATAATTTGCAACGTAAGTTGATCTATGTTGTCCACCACTGCAAGCGACACCAACAACATAGAATCCTCTTCCTGCTTTTTGCATAACAGCAAAATGATATTCTAGATAAGCAATTGTCATTTCTAAAAAATGACCTGTTTCAGGATAAGAATTTAAATAATCAATAACATCTAAATCTTCTCCGGTCTTCTCTTTTAAGCTTTCGACCCAATATGGATTAGGAAGAATTCTACAGTCAATCATCATATCGATATCTTTTTGAATTCCATTTTTCATTCCAAAAGAAACAAATTTGACTGTAGTAATACCTTTTTTAGAATCCAAATTTTCAATTTTATTATATAAAGTTGTTCTTAATTCTTTAATTGTAGTCTTAGATGTATCGATGTATAAATCGCATCTGCCCTTAAGTTGATTTACAAGTTCCAAGTCACCTTCAATTGCTTTTTCTAGACTAATTCCTGAAAGAGCAGTGTTAGGGTGAATGTGTCTACTCAATGTATATCTATGCATTAATTCTTCACTAGAACAATCAAGAAGAATTGTCACTAATTCAAAATCATTTCTTTTTTTAAGTTCTTGGTAAAGTTCTCTTGCTTCAGCAATTCTAGGAATTAAACACACTCTTTCTGTTCCAGGACGAGTTGCAAGAACTTTGTCAATTAAATCGTTAGTTAAAATAGCAGGAAAGTTTTCTAAAATGTAGAATCCTAATTCCTCAAAAACAAATTTTGCTGTAGATGCTCCAGCACCACTAGGACCTGTAAGGATATAAATTTTTTTCATTTTATTCTCCTTTCAAATATTCATTAATACTTCTTGCAGCAACTATACCATCGTGTTCAGCTAAATAAATTTGTCTAATGTCACGAGGTAAGATGTCTCCTCCAGCAAACAATCCTTTTACAGAAGACATCATTTTTTTATCTACTGGAATTGTACCCCATTCATTTAAAACATTTTCAATTTTAACAAAAGTAGAGTTGGGAAGTTGTCCGACAAG
The DNA here is from genome assembly GCA_024695405.1 of Bacilli bacterium. Classification (GTDB taxonomy): domain Bacteria; phylum Bacillota_I; class Bacilli_A; order RFN20; family CAG-826; genus RGIG9670. The sequence goes on along the minus strand of JAILIF010000036.1, from coordinate 5,904 downwards.
AGGGAAACACCCTTGCACTTTAATTACTTTAGTTTCTTTACTTTCGACATTTTGAATCTTTACTGATTCTAAAGAATCACCACCATTAATTTCTAAAGGAATATATGGCGTCAAAATTTCAGCATTAGCATGACCCTTTAGTTCATCAACTAAATGATTTAATCCTCTAAATTCATTTCTACGATGAATTAAAGTAACTTTCTTACAAATGTTTACTAAGTGAAGTGCTTCTTTTAAAGCAGAGTTTCCTCCGCCAATAACTAAAACATCTTGATTTTTAAAGAAGTGTCCATCACAAATAGCGCAGTAAGAAACCCCATGTCCAAATAATCTTTCTTCGTTTTCTAAACCAAGAGTTCTTTCTTTTGTGCCGCATGCAATTAAAACAGTTTTTGCAATATATGTTTCTCTTTTACATTCGATAACAAAATTATCTTCTTTGGTCAACGAAGTAACTTCATCAGAAATAATTTTGATTCCGTTATTTTTAGCCCTCATAAAAAATTCAAAAGCTAAATCCGGTCCAGGAATCTTTGTAAAACCTGGATAATTATCTACTCTTGGAGCAATATTAACTTTTCCACCAATAGGGCCTTTTTCAATAATGACTGCTTCAATGCCTAACTTTTTAAGTTCAATAGCAGCCCCTATCCCACAAGGACCAGCACCAATAATTACACAATCTTTTGCATCCATAACTTTTACCTCGTTACAACTTTGCTTAATTCTTCAAAATCTTTTACCCAATATTTAGGTTTAGTTGATGAAGAAAATTTTCTTGGCCCCCAAGTTAATAAGGCACAATCAATGCCCGCATTTGATGCAAATGTATAATCAATTGTATTATCACCAACGTATAACACTCTTGCTTTATCTTTAATATTGAAATGTTCCATAGCCATCTCTGCACTTCTTGGATCAGGCTTACTTGCAGGAATATCATCGCTTCCTAAACAATAATCAATAACATCCCTTAGATTAATAATTTTTAAAGTTAAATCTGCGTTAGAAGAATTCTTATTAGTTATTACTCCTACTTTAATACCTTTTTTGATAAAAGAAATTATAGTATCTCTTACTAAAGGGAATTCTTTGATGAAATCTTCATAAGTTCCTCGAGAAATATCTCTATATGCAGGAAAGATTTCATCAAGAGGATAATCAGGGAATTCGTTTTTCAAAGTCTCTTTAATAGGAGGACCAGAAAAATATAAAAGTTCTGCATCACTTCTAATTACTGTAGGCTTATACACATTATATAAACGATGAAAAGTTTCCACTATCATTGCATCAGTATTGGCAATAGTGCCATCCATATCAAAAAGAACCAAATCGTAATTATTCATTGACTGCCTCTATACTTTTTTGCTTTTTAATACCTTCAATAAATCTAATTGCGGCAGGTACAACATAAACCGCAATAGAAACACCTACAATTAAAAGCATTAATCCTACATTAAAGGAATCTCCAAAACCAATATTTCTGGCTTCTCCTTCTTGCAAACCTGGAGCGTTGACCATCAAAACCGTACCAACAACTACAAGAACTAAACCAACAGCAGCAAAAACTATAGTTTCAATAGAACCTATTTTTATATCACCTTTTTGGACAATATATGTTCCTTTATGTTTTTTAATTAAATATCTAATAACATGGTTAGCAATAATACCAATTGAACCAATTAATACGTATAATAAACACCAAATCCATGACCAATAGCCGTTATTACCCATATTGAATTTGCCATCTCTAAATGGTTCAAGAATGACTCTAGTCATACCATACCAAACAATGTATCCAAATCCTAAGTCTGCAGGTTCAAGATACTTATGTAATCTTTTGCCAAATAAATGGGCTAGGACAAAATATCCAAATAAGTTAATTATACCTTCTATCAAGAATAGAGGTAGATATATATTCCCACTAGAAGCAAACCCGTATTCACAAGAATAAGCGGCGTTATTCCTTATAATCTCAGGCAACCATTTAAAATATTCAGCACTTACTTCTAAACCATGTACTTCACAGTTAAAGAAGTTTCCCCATCTTCCAATTGCTTGAGCAATTAAAATTGTAGGAACAGCGCAGTCGATTGCAACAAAAATAGAATATTTTGGATTTCTCCATATAAACCATAAAACGCCAACAATAATACCTGTTAAAGCTCCGCCAACAACAGTTAATCCGCCTTCCCAGATTTTAATCCAATCTGCAATAGGCTTTCCTTCACCAATACAGTACCAAAGTCTAGCGCCAATAACCCCTGCTGGAAAAGCAACAAAGAAAGTTGATTCTCCAATACCATGTTTACCATATTCTTTATAAAGTAAATGATCTGAAATTGCATAAACTAAAACAGCGCCAGAAACAATACAGATAGCATACCATGCAAGATTTGGCTTACCTGTTGCAGGAGTAACAAATCCATCATTAAAAGAAATACCGTTAACTAATGGATAAGTTAAGTACGGAGCATATCCATCAAGCCATAAAAACAAAGTAGGAATAGCAACAATGAACAAGCCTATAAATGACATAAAGTAAAACTTATGCCATTTTTCATCAATATTTTTACCCCAATAATAAAGAATAAAAAATTGAACTGCAGTAATTAGAGAAAAACTAAAGAATAGTCCGCCAAAGATTAACATTATCCAGTGGATTGCATCAGCAGGATATTCACCCCAAAGTATTCCTCCAGCAAGCATTAAAGTAAAACAAAGTGCAAAAACACCATTACATAAGCCAATTGTGCGTGTGACTTTTCTAAAGTCCACGTCAATCATTTTGCTTCTAACTAAACCTATATTTTCTTTAAAACTATATACACCAACACCTATTGCAGCAACTGCAAATATAATAAACATAACCATATTAGTTATAATGTCCTTTCTTTAATACATCTTTTAAATATTGCCCTGTATAAGACTTTTCACATTCTGCTACTTCCTCAGGAGTACCTTTTGTAACAATTGTTCCTCCATTATCTCCACCTTCTGGGCCTAAATCAATTAAGTAATCAGCTACTTTAATAACATCTAAGTTATGTTCGATAACTAAAACTGTATCCCCGTTATCGACAATTCTTTGTAAAACTTTAATTAATCTAGATACATCATCAGTATGTAAACCAGTAGTAGGCTCATCTAAGATATATAACGTTTTACCAGTAGGTTTCTTTTGTAAATAACTTGCAAGTTTTACACGCTGTGCTTCTCCACCACTAAGTGTTGTAGCTTGTTGGCCTAACTTAATATAGCCAAGTCCAACATCATATAAAACTTGAATCTTTTTCCTAATAGAAGGTCTATTTTCAAAGAAATGTAGAGCTTCTTCGATGGTCATTTCAAGAACATCGTATATATTTTTGCCTTTATAAGTCACTTGTAATGTCTCTTCGTTATAACGTTTTCCATCACATGCATCACACTTAACATAAACATCAGGTAAGAAGTTCATTGGAATACGGACAACACCATCCCCCCAACATTTCTCACATCTACCACCAGGAACATTGAATGAGAATCTGCCTTTATCGTAGCCTCTTGCTCTTGCTTCAACAGTTTCTGCGAATAAATCTCTAATCTCATCAAAGATTTTGCAGTATGTTGCAGGGTTGCTTCTTGGAGTTCTTCCAATTGGCTCTTGAGTAACATCAATAACTTTATCAATATTTTCAAGCCCGGTTATATCTTTAACTGCAATATCATCTAGTAATTTTTCACCTGATAAATGAGATTTTATAAATGGGAACAATGTCTGATTAATTAAGGAAGATTTGCCACTTCCGCTAACACCAGTAACCGCCACAAAACATCCTAAAGGTATATCAACACTTACATTTTTTAAGTTATTAACAGAGGCACCTTTAACACTAATGAACTTGCCATTCCCAGGTTTTCTATTTTTAGGAATTGGAATGTATTTTCTTCCGGTTAGATAATCACCAGTAATACTACCCTCAGTATTTGCTACTTCTTCTGGGGTGCCACATGCAACTACTTTGCCACCATGTACACCTGCTCCAGGTCCGATATCAACAATATAATCAGCGTTTCGAATAGTTTCTTCATCATGCTCAACAACAATTAACGTATTTCCAAGATCTCTCATAGATTTCATCGTGTTGATTAATCTTTCACTATCACGAGAATGTAAGCCAATACTAGGTTCATCCATAACATATAAAACGCCAGTCAATTTACTACCAACTTGAGTAGCTAATCTAATTCTTTGAGATTCACCACCAGAAAGGGTAAGTGCCATACGAGACAAAGTTAAATAATCTAAGCCAACATCAACTAAGAAAGATAAACGGTTTCTAATTTCTTTGAGAACTAAATCCGCAATTTGATTTTCTTGTGCGGTTAATTTAGAAGGTAATTCTTCAATAAAGAGTTTTAATTCTTTAATTTGTAAACAAGTAGCTTCGTAAATATTTAATCCGCCAACTTTAACCGATAAAGCTTCTTTAGAAAGTCTAGCGCCATTACATGATTTACAAGTTGTATCTCTCATCATGCTTCCATACCATTCACGGCAAAAATCGCTAGTAGTTTCAGCATATAATCTTTCAATATGAGTCTTAATACCTTCGATAATTCCATGACGTTTCATGACATTACCGGAAGAAGACTTAATTTCATAATCATGTTCTTGTTTAGAACCAATTAAACAAATTTGTTGTTGTTCTTCGGTTAAATCTTGCCAAGGTACATTAAGCGGAATTTTATACAATTTACAAAGCATTTCAAAACTCTGCCACTCAAGATTTTTAGTGCCTGCAGTGTTTTGATAATATTTAATCGCTCCACCCATTAAAGTTTTAGAAGGATCAGGAATTAATAATCTAACATCTACTTCTCTTTTAATTCCTAAACCCTTACAGTCAGGGCAATATCCAGTCGGGGAATTAAAAGAAAATAATCTAGGTTCAACTTTAGGAACCGAGAAACCACACTTTGGACATGTATGCTTATCAGAAAGTAAACGTTCGCCACTATCAGAAAGAATAATTAGTAAACCATGTGACCAATCTAGACATGTATCAATTGATTCAATTACTCTACCTCTAATATCAGGTTTGATAATAATCCTATCTACAACAATATCAATACTGTGTTTTTTATTTTTATCTAATTCTTTTAAACCTTCAAAAGTAGTAATTTCGCCATCTACCCTTAAACGAGTAAAGCCAGACAATCTTAATTTATCTAAGATATCTTTTTGAGTTCCTTTTTCTTGATGAACCACAGGTGAAATTAATTGAATTTTGCTTCCTTCAGGATATGACATAACAATGTCCGCCATCATTGATGAAGTAAAAGAAATAATTGGTTCATTATGTATTGGGCAATATGGAACGCCAATTCTTCCCCAAAGAAGTCTTAAATAGTCATATATTTCAGTAACTGTACCAACGGTACTCCTTGGGTTATGTGAGACACTTTTTTGATCAATCGCGATAGATGGAGAAAGTCCATCAATAGAATCTACATCTGGTTTATCGTAGTTACCTAAAAATTGTCTAGCATAACTAGATAATGATTCCATATATCTACGTTGACCTTCGGCGAATATTGTATCAAACGCTAATGTTGATTTTCCTGATCCTGAAAGACCAGTAAAAACAATAAGTGAATCCTTTGGTAAATCCACATCAACATTTTTTAAATTGTTCTCTCTAGCGCCTTTAACAACAATACGTTTTTCCATAGTATTTGTATAATAACAAATAATTGAAATAAAAAAAACTACAACACTCTATGGCGTATCATTTTTATATAAACTATTCTCGATTAACAATTGTTTTTAGTAATTCCTTAGGGCTTATATCTTTAAATTTATTTATGATAGTAATTTTATTTCCTAATGAATTTAATGAAGAACCTATTGAATAAATT
>JAILIF010000024.1 GCA_024695405.1 Bacilli bacterium | reverse complement strand
TGTTACATTCCTTGTTATCAAGAAAACTATTGGATTACGCGTTACGAAAGAAGAAGAAATTAAAGGTTTAGACCTTACAGAACACGGTCTTACAAGTTCGTATGCAGATTTCTTAATGACCGCAAATACATATAATCATCCGATTGGTATTGAAACTCCATTAATTAGTGAACCTGTAAATATAGACGAGCCACTACCCGTTAAAGAAATAAAGCCTTCTAAAACAGGGATTAAATTTACTAAAGTTCAAATTATATTTAAAGAAGAAAAATTATATGCCTTAAAAGATGCTATGAGCAAAATTGGCATCATGGGTATGACTGTTGCTCATGTTATGGGCTACGGTCAGCAACAAGGTAAAACTGAATACTATCGTGGTGTTGAAGTCAAAACTGATCTTCTTCCTAAAGTTCAAGTTGATATAGTTGTATCAAAGATTCCGGTGAGAACAGTTATTGAAACCGCTAAGAAAGTTTTATTCACAGGCAACATTGGAGATGGAAAGATATTTGTATACGATGTTGAAAATATAGTTAAAGTGCGTACTGGCGAAGAAGGATACGACGCTTTACAAGATGTAGAATAATTAAAACAGGAGCCTTAAAACTCTTGTTTTTTTAAATGTTTGATATGTAAGTTATTAATTGTTTTTTTCGGCAAGTAAAACGCTAGATATAATTATAGGTCCAACACCATACCCAAATGAAGCTATATACCATAGTTCTTGTATTGGTGTGAATCCACCTACAAAACCCATCAAAATCATAATTCCTAATACTAAAAATAAAATTTTTAATATCTTATTATCTTTAATATATTTAGAAATAAAAATAAAACCAAGCCCTGTAAATAATCCCCATCCTATATAATCAACAAACATTTCAATAGATGGATATGTACCAATTAAATAATAATCTGGAACATTATGTCCACTTCTTAAAAGTGGTCTTGTAATACATACGCTTGATAAATGTGCTATAGATGTCGAAACTACTAATCCTATAAAAAGGATAGTAATTAATTTGATTTCTTTTTCATTAAAGCCTTGATACTTTGACAATTTTCTAAAATAAATTAAAAAATAAATTGCAGATAATATTGTATATATTTCCCAAATTGCTAAACATGTTTCGCTTTTGGTACATATGTATAAAGTAACTACAACTGCATATAGGAAACATAATGCAATCATCAATATATGGAATCTTTTTCTCATTACTGTCTCCTTAGTTGATTGTTTTAATAAAAAGGTCTAATACACTATTTCAGTTGTATCAAACCACAGTTTTAAATTTGGTGGACCTGAAGGGACTCGAACCCTCTACCTCTTCCATGCCATGGAAGCGCTCTCCCAGGTGAGCTACAGGCCCAGCGACAAAAATTATATTAAAAGATACGTTTTATTACAATATTTAATTGCCCTTAAGCTCATTAACAATTTCTTTAAAGTCTTTATACTTCCATACTTGTGGACAAGGATATACAGGATTCGCCTCTTTAATAGCCCATTTGATTATTGCATCAATATCTTCTTCCTTGATTTCTAAGAAACTATTTCTAATATTCATTGCTTTATTAGTGTCTTCAATCCAAGTAATAAATGCATTAGCTTTTTGAGCATTATCTATACCTTTAATGCCTACAACATCCGCGAGTTTTGCTAATCTTTTTTCTGCAGATTTTCCGTATTTTCTCATTACTTTAGGCAATATTACAGACATAGCTTCTCCATGAGCAACATGATATAAACCGCCTAATGTATGTCCAATGGCATGAACATATCCTACGCTCCCACGAGAAAAGGCTCTTCCTGCATACATAGCTGCTAATTGCATATTCTTTCTTGCTTCTAAGTTATGTCCATCTTGATATACAAATAGAATATTATCATGGATGAGTTTAACTGCTTTTTTACATAACTCATCTTCGTATTTTGTACAGTAAGTATGATTTGTAAATGCTTCAACAGCATGACACAAAGCATCCATTCCTGTTGTAGCAGTCATGAAAGGAGGTAATCCTTCGGTTAATTTAGGATCCAAAATAGCCCTTCTAGGCATTAAAACAGGATCACATATAGGAATCTTGTGGTTTGTCTTTTCATCAGTTATAACAGCTGCTAAAGTAGCTTCACTACCCGTACCAGCAGTCGTTGGTACTGCATATAGCATAGGAATCTTCTTTCTAATAGAAAATAAACCCAAGAACTTTCTAATATCTTTATTTGGTCTAGCAGCTTTAGCACCTATTGTTTTAGCGGTGTCCATAGGAGATCCTCCGCCTACTGCTACTATGCAATCGCATGATTCTAATTTATATACTTCATAGCCGTTTACGACATTTTCACACGTTGGGTTAGGTTGAACATCAGAAAATATAGCAAAAGGCATTTCTAAGGCTTTTAGTTTATTTATTAAAGGATTTACTAATCCTAAGTTCATTAAGCTCTTATCAGTGACAATAAGAGGTTTTTTTAAGCTATCTTCTTTTATTAGTTCTGGTATTTTAACAAAGGTGCCTTCTCCATCAAGAACTTTTGCTTTCGGAAAACGAATAAAATAATAGCCAATCTTAACAAAGAACTGCGCTACTCTACATAATATTTTATTTTGCATAATACTCCCCCTATTTTTCTAATTCGTGATGATTCATTTTTTGTAAGTCAGTTGGCACTAAAACTCTTCCGTTAAACCAATAACATAATAATGACAATCCAATAGCATATAGTTTGCCAATATATGATCCAAGCAAAATACCCCAGAAGTGATCTGCTGAACCATGAATAAACAAAACACCTAAATAATAGATAGTTGAGTTAATAACGCTTCCTATTAATATAGCTAATGATATTCTTAAATAAACATTCATACTCTTAGAACGTTCTAAGAAATAGAACATTAGCCATATGCCAGCTAAAGATCCTAAAGCACTAAATAAATAATTAAACAAATTAAATAACAATTCATTAGAATATCCCCATGAATTAACTTTGGCCAAGAATTCAAAAATTGCAGATAAAACAATTGCTACAACAGATGCAATTGCCATATTCTTTGCATCTTTTAAAGAGTAATGCAAATACTTAACAATTAAAGTATGCATAAATAAAGTAAATAATATAGAATCTATAGCAAAAATAAACGGTCCACATGGAACTGGCGTTGATAATGCATGATAAAAGTTAGCATTGCATGCTGCACCAATAGAAAAAGCAATAAGTATGAAACTATCAAACCATTTTCTTAATATTGCAAGGGCCAAAAAAATTGCAAAACCAATAATCGCTAAAATGAATACATTCATATACTTAAATGATAAAGAGCCTACAAGAGGCTCATTGTTTAATTATAAACTTCTCTTAAAGCTTCTCTTAACGAAGCCATAAATAATTGAGTAAACTAAATTGACCAAAACCAATATACCTGGAATTAATGCTGAGAAAGTCAGCTCAAGACCAACACAGCTACTTCCTATAAATGGAATCGATTCAATCACACCACCAATAAACGGTAATCCAATCATTTTAGTGATGAACCCCTGTTTGAACGCTAGAATTAATAATCCAGAAACCAAAGCTAGTAAGACTTGAACAATACCGGCAAAAATACCAATAATTTCAACTCTGATATATGGCTTCTTTCTAAACAAGCAAATAATGCATTGCAACAATTTTATTGCCCAAGCAAGTACAAAAACAGCCCAAACAATACCAGCAATTTTAAATCCTAAAGAAACATTACTTTTATTAATTTTGCTAAATATAAATGATTTTAACTCAGTAACAATTGCGTTTGTTTCGCTTTCTGTAACTTCTTCACCTTCATAATAAGGATTAAGCATTCTACGTAAAACAATTGCGGAAGAAATTTCTTCATCATCAGAACTATCTTCGTTATTGTCTTTTTTGTTATTTCCTAACATATCACCTAATAAAGCAGCAATAGCTTCATCTATAGAAGTGATATTTCCATCTTCATCAACAAGGTTGTAATAATCTAGTTTTTCTTGAAGTTCTGCTTTAGTTTCTTCTTCGCTCTTTGGCTCGTTACCTAATGCAGTTGAATATTTATTATAAATATCGTGATAAAGATTGTTAACAGACTCTAAAGTTGCATCATCTTTTTCGAGTTCATTGATAAGACTCTCAATATCATCAGATAAAGTTTGAGAACTTAAAGATGGGTCAGCAACACTTAATTCATAATACAAATTTTTATCATCACCAATGGTTTCTTTTAAATTATATTCGACCATTTTTTTAATTGAACTTTTTGCAGCATCCTTTGCTACCTTAGAAAAGACTGGTTCAATTTGCGATACAACGCTACTTATAGTTGGAGTGATAAATTCATCGTCAACATATATATCAGCATTTTCAGCACTCCAAACATTAAACATCATTTTGTTTGTAACATTTACTTCTGCAGAAACTTGAATATTACCATCCTCAAATAAATCGTCACGAGAGATATTATATTTATCTAAAAGAGTGTCTGTAAAAATTTCATTAGAATTTTCTTTTGTTATATCAGCGCTAAAACCAATTCTTAAAAAAGGAATCCACTCTGGTTTAATAAAGTTAATTGAAAAGCAAGCAATTGCTGCTCCAGCAAGTAAAAAATATACAAGATTTAATATTCTTAATAGTGCTTTCATTTAAATACCTCACACATAAAATTTCATAATCGCATCATTTTTTCCAACTAAAACCATTAGTCTAAATAATGACTTAATTTAACAATAATACTTTATTTAAATTAGAATTCTACTCGTAATCGTTAAAGTCTGTTCCGTACAAGATTTCATCTCTATAGTCTTGTTTGAATTTCTTTTTAACAGGACCATAAAGAATCGAGAACAATAAGTTAATAATAGCTACAACACCAGGAATCCATGCCGCGAAAATGAATTGGAATGATAATCCGAGTGGAACAATAGCCTTAACAATTGGAATTGTTTGCTTAATAGCGTTCATATCGTAGTAATTATAAATAATCACTGATCCTAACGTTAAAATTGCAAGCAATGCTTCAATAGTTCCAGTGATAATAAATAATGGGTTGATTCTAACAAATGGTTTTTGTCTGAAAAAGCTGATAAAGCAAGTAATAAATTTAATAACCCAAGAGAGTAAGAATAGAATCAAAAGAATTCCAAAAGCTCTAGCGCCAATAACAATCAATGTGAATAATCTATTATTAGAACCATTTGCGTTAGAAGCTTTGATAACATTAATGAGTAATTCAGTTAATGTATTTTCAAATTCACCGCCATCTTCATCGATATAAGCTTTTAAAGGTGCAAAAAATTTATCAACAAATTTGGAATCATAATAATCATCATCATAACCTTCATCTTCATAGTTTTGGTGGTTAACAAGACGTTCTAAGAGAACACCAATGGACTCTTCAATAGGAGTGATTCTACCTTGATTATCGAAAAATCCTAAATTATCCAAACATTTCTCGATGTTAACATTCATTGCATTGAAATTTTCAGTAAGAAGGTTTTGTTCATAATCACTAGCAGGTTTCTTAATAGCTTCAAAAAATGGGTATAAATTTTCTTTTAATCCAACAACAATTGTCTCACCATTATTTTTCTGCCCATCAAAGAAAATTGTTTTATCTGAAAGTAAGAAAGCACTATTAGAAACACTCTTTAGTGTCGCATTAAAACGAGTCTCGTCATATCTATCAGTCCCAACATTATTTGGGTTTTTTTCCATGGAACTAAAAATGTCATATGATCCATTAACGCCGTTACAATATACTTGCATATAATTAACAGCTTGCTTTTCGATCATTTTGCCAACAGCTGCTATAGCGACTCTTTGTAAGTTTTCAGAAAGTTCATCATTAACGTTATCGATTGCAGGTGCAAGAATATATGACATAGCATATCTTTCGACAGCGTCATATCTTGACCCTCTGTAGTAACTATAGTCTGGGCCAGTTTCAGTCCACGCAGTTAACAAATCCTTATAACTAACATTTACGTCTACTTCAAAAACAATTGTTTCGAGGTCAGAAAACAAATCTTCTCCAGAAATGCCAAGTTCTTCAAACGCCCTATCATCAACAGCTTCTTCAATTAAGGCTTCTTTGTTGATTTTATAATTAAAACTTGCTCTCATGAAAGAGTTCATATTTAAAACGTAAGCAGCAACAGCCACAACGGAAAATAATAAGTAAAAAACATTAAGGATTTTAAGTTTGATTTTCATAAATGTTACCTCGTTCCTAATTTTCTCTTTTATTCTAATACTTTTTTTCCATCTATGAAACAAAAAACTTACACTTCTTCCATTATTGGAAGTATATGTAAAAGAGAATTCACTTCTTTTTTAAGAAATGATTATCCTACTTTTCTACGTAAAATATCATTTTTATATAATTTTTTGTTTGTGTATACGTACACTCTAGATTGGACTTTATTTATAACTTCTATAGTTTCTCCATCTTCATTATCAACACGATCCACAATAAATTTTTCATTAAAGCTATCAAAAGGTGACAATATCTCTAATTCATCGCCTTTAACGAACTTATTTCTCATCTCAATAAGAACTTTCCCATCTTTACTATCTTCTAAAACAATTCCTATAAAGTCATAACTTTGAACAGGGGTTGCAGAATCTAAATTAGTTTTATCATACGCACTAAAATAAAAACCTGTTGTAAATAATCTATGCGAGGTCTTTTCTAATTCCTCAACATAGTTGAATGAAGGTTTTTTATTCTCCAAATAATCTTTTATAGCACGCTTATATGCGTTAACTGTTGTTGCAACATAATAAGGTGTTTTCATTCTTCCTTCAATTTTAAAAGAGGTAATACCTGCCTCGATAAGTTCACCAATATGTTCGATAAGGCACATATCTTTACTATTTAAAATGTATGTTCCTCTTTCATCCTCGGATATTGGAAATTCTCCTGGAACATCATTCTGTTTATTTTCTGAATGGATTGTGTAGCCCCATCTACACGGCTGAGCACAGGCACCTTTATTAGAATCTCTTCCAACGAAATAGTTAGATAATAAGCATCTTCCAGAATAAGAAATGCACATTGCACCATGACAAAAGCATTCAATATCAATATCTTCTCCAACTACTTCTTTAATCTCTTTTATTTCACTTATTGAAAGTTCGCGAGCAAGTACTAATCTTTTAGCCCCAAGTTTAACCCACATTTTTGCGGACTCTTTGTTCGTAATATTGGCTTGAGTAGAAACATGGAGTTCCAAATTAGTATATTCTTTTACTAGGTTAGCGATACCTAAATCACTAACAATGACGCCATCAACGCCTACACTATCCAAATATTTTAAATAATCTAATAGCCCGATAAAATCGGAATTGTGTGCAAGAATATTAACTGTAACATATGCTTTAACATAGTTTTTGTGACAGTATTCTACAACGCGTTTTATCTCTTCTTCATCAAAATTAGCAGCAAAGGCTCTTAAACCAAATTTCTTTCCAGCAAAATAAACTGCATCTGCTCCAAAATGGATAGCAGTAACTAATCTTTCATAATCACCAACAGGCGCCAAAACTTCTAACTTTTTCATTGCTCTATTATCATACTTAAATAATTATAATTTTTAAAGAATTATAAGTGTGTTAATATGTTAAACGTTATGAAAGAATTACTCTCTCCAGCAGGCAACATAAAAGCTTTCTATAGTGCGATAAGTAATGGCGCTAACGCTATTTATTTAGGCTTAGATAAGTTTTCCGCTAGAGCGTATGCTGAAAACTTTACATTAGATAACTTAAAAGAACATGTAGATTACGCTCATCTTAGAAATGTAAAAGTTTTCGTAACAATCAATACAATCATCTATGATGATGAATTAAATGAAGCTTATAAAACTATAGATAGATTAGCAGAAATTGGTGTAGATGCTATTATCGTTCAAGATTTCGCTATCTTTAATTATATTGTTTCTCACTATGACACTATTAAAGCACATGCGTCCACTCAAATGGGTGTCGATGATGTAGAATCCGCTAAATTAATCAAAGAATTAGGTGGAACTAGGATAGTCTTAGCTAGAGAAACTCCTTTAGAAACAATAAAGAAAATAAAAGAAGAAACTGGAATGGAAGTAGAGGCTTTTATTCACGGTGCTTTATGCGTTGCCTATTCTGGAAACTGTTTAATGTCTTCTATGATTGGAGAAAGAAGCGGTAATAGAGGAAGATGTGCAGGATGTTGTAGAAAGCCTTACACATTAGTTAATCTCGATACAAAGGAAACTATAAATAAAAGTTATCTTCTTTCAATGAAAGATTTAAATGTATCTAATTATATTAAAAACATGGATTTCATAGATTCTTTCAAAATCGAAGGAAGAATGAAAGATGAAGGATATGTTGCTAGAGTCACTTCTTTATATAGAAATATAATTGATGGAAAAAGAATAAATTTCTTCGATTTTGATAAAATCTTTAATCGCACATACACAAAAGGATTCATTAATAATGAATCCAATGGAGAAGTAGTTAATTATAATAAGCCTAATAATAATGGTTACTTAATTGGTGAAGTAATAAATCAAAAAGGTAATAAAGTTTGGATAAGATTAGAAAAGTCTCTAAGTAAAGGGGACCAAATCGTTATTGAATCGCAAAGCATTTTTAAAGAAATATCTATATTCGTTTCTAGAATGTTTGATGCTAATTTCCAAGTGGTTGATGTAAATAGAAAGACCGCTATTATATATTGTGATCAATGGGTTAAAATAGGCGCAAAAGTCTATAAGGTATTAGAAAAAGAATTTAATGACGAATCAATGTTAATGGCGAAGAAAGAAAATTATAGCCCATTACCAATCGACTTTAATTTCCGTGCAATTATAGGCAATAGATTATCTTTAGATATAGTTTATGAAAGTATTAAAGAAACAGTAGATATTAATTATATAGTTCAACAAGCCACCACTTCTCCAACAACTAGAGAGAATGTAATAGCTCAATTATCTAAATGTAATGACACGCCATATGCTCCTAATAATATTAATATATCAATGGACGATGATGCTTTTATTCCATTAAAATTTATTAACGAAATTAGAAGACAAGCAATTGAAAAATTAAATGCTGCTAGACTTTCACTACATGTTGAGAAGAAAATTGATTCTACTATAGTTCCTAAAAAATATAAATCACACGAACCTGAACTTGCAGTACAAGTAGTAAATGAAGAACAATATGAAGCTGCTATAGAATTAGGAATTAAACATATCTATTTTGATAATTACATTCCTAGAAATAACGCTAAATATATCAAAACAAATAAAGAAGTATTAGTTGGTGGATTGGGCGGCATAAGCTTTTATAAAGGCAATAGTCATATCGTCTCTGATTATTCTTTAAATATAGTAAATCACGAATCTGTAGCGATTCTTTCTTCTTTAGGTGTAGATAGGATCACTCTTTCTCAAGAAATATCTAAAGATAAGATAGACTCTTTAATTAATTCATATGTCGAAGAATATAATACTCATCCTAATTTAGAACTTATTGTTTATGGAAGAATCAAACTAATGCACACTAAATACTGTGTATTAAAAAGATTAGGAATGTGTGGTGAATGTAAAAAACATAATTTTGTTTTAAAAGATGACTACGCTACTTATCCTTTATTGTTTAATGGAGATTGTACAACCACTATTTTAGGAGATAAGCCTTTAAATCTCTTAGATGATATTAATGATATAAAGGGTATCAACGTTTTTAGATTATATTTCTCAATCGAATCTAAAGAAGAAGTTAAAGAAAGACGATAAATAATTATAAAGGATTATTATAGAAGTGACCTTTGGTATAGATATTCTTATCAAAGGTTTTTTCTTTATTTTTAT
>JAILIF010000018.1 GCA_024695405.1 Bacilli bacterium | reverse complement strand
TATTATTTTGGCGATGATTTTTATAGTAGTATAAAGAATGATTTAAAAGATAATGCGAAAATTTTTTATGCAGAATTAAATGAGAAAATTATTGCGTGCTCCATAATCATTTTTGCAAACGGCAAAGTAAATTATCATTTATCTGGTTCTCTTCGTGAATTTCAATCGTTAGCTCCTTCTAATCTTATGTTATGGAAAGTTGCTCAGTGGGGAAATGAAAATGGGTTTAAAACATTCCATCTAGGAGGAGGGGTTGGTTGCAAAGATGATAGCTTGTTTAAATTTAAAAGAGCATTTTATAAAGGTGATTTGTGTAAATATCGAATAGGAAAGAAAATTTTTAATAAAGAAGCATATGATCTTCTTGTTGCAAAGAGTAATAAACAAGATGATTTAACCGGGTTCTTCCCACTTTATAGAAGATAGACTTAATAAAATATAGAAAGAGGTATTAATGAAGATTCTATATATAACCACCATTGGTGGAACAATGATTTTATTTAAATCTTTAATTAAAGAGCTAATTACTGAAGGCAATACCATTGATATTGCTACTAATGAAACATATTCAAAAGTTCCTGAATACTATAAAGAATGGGGTTGTAAAGTTTTTGACATTTCCACATCTAGATCCCCTTTTAATCTTGGAAATATTAAGGCTGTTTCACAAATAAAAAGAATAGTAAAAGAAAACAAATACGATATTGTACATTGTCACACTCCCTTGGCTGGTATGGCAACGAGGTTAGCTTGTAGAAAGCTCAGAAAAAAACAAGGAGTGAAAGTAATATATACAGCACATGGTTTTCATTTTTATAAAGGCGCACCTAAGAAAAATTGGTTTTTATATTATCCAATAGAGAGAATATGTTCAAAATGGACCGATGTTTTAATTACTATTAATAAAGAAGATTTTGAGTTTGGAACATCAAAAATGAAATCTAAAAAAATTGTTTTTATTCCTGGAGTAGGGATTGATGCTTCGAAATATGCCGAAATATCAATCGATAGAACTAAGATTAGAAACGAAATTGGCGTGCCAACAGATGCATTTATGGTAATGTCGGTAGGCGAACTTAACAAAAATAAGAACCATGAAACGGTTATTAAAGCGCTCGGAATGATGAATGATAATAATGTTCATTATGTAATAGCTGGTGTTGGTCCTTTGAATAATTATTTAGAAGATTTAGCAAAAAAAGAAAAAGTAAATCTCCATCTATTGGGGTTTAGAAATGATATAAATAGTCTTTTTAAAGCATGCGATATAAATATATTCCCTTCTATAAGGGAGGGCTTTGGACTAGGTGCGATTGAGGGGATGGCTTCCGGAAGACCAACAATATGCGCTAGGAATCGTGGGACTATAACTTTTGGAAAACCTGGAAAGAATTGTCTTTTTTTTGACAGCAAAGATTATATTGTCCTTTCCAAACTAATTTCGGTTATTTTACATAATAAAGATTTAGCAAAGCGTTTATCTACTGGATTTGAAGAAGATTTAGATTCTTTTACAACAACATCCATTAACAAACAAATAGAACAAATATATTTATCAAAAGAATAGTGTTATACGAAAAATGAGTGAATTAATTAGTGTTATTATACCCGTTTACAATGTTGCGAAATATTTGGGAACTTGTATTGATAGTGTTTTGAAGCAATCTTTTACAAACTTTGAGTTGATTTTAGTTAATGATGGTTCAATCGATGACTCTCTTGCTATATGTAAAAAATATGCTGAATTAGATAAAAGAATACGCGTTATCAACAAGTCTAATGGAGGTGCTGCTTCTGCTAGAAATATAGGACTATCTGAAAGTAGAGGGTCGTATATTGTTTTTTTAGATGGAGACGATATTGCTAATCAATTTTATTTAGAACATTTATATAAAGCGCTCGTTTATGGTGACTTTGATATTGTACAATGCCGTTTTTCACCGTTTACAGATATAGACTCAATTAACTTTAATGTAATTAGCTGCAATGAAAAATACCCTTTTCCTGTATCTAAAGATGCAGCTCTTAATTTGAGGCTTTTTTCTGTTGTTTCATGGGGTTCTATTTATAAAAGCCAACTTTTTAACGACAATAGATATTATGAAGGGATTATCAATGAGGATGACGATATATACTATAGATTGATATATTGCTCTAAAAAAATAGGTATTTTAGATGAAAAATTATATTTTTATAGAACAAGAATCGGAAGTGTATCTGATGGCCAAAAACGTCAATTTAACAAGGATTTCATTGGCATTTATAAAAGAAGAATTGGCTATTTTATGGATAGAAATGAGAATTCTTTTTTAAATGGAACACACTTTCGTTTCGCTATTGTATTAGCTTTAACATTTTCTAGATGTAAAAAAAATAAAGAAGAACGCCAAATTAAAGCAGAAATATTTGAACTTTTTAAAGAGGAATTTAAAGCAATAGATTTTAGCCAAAAATTTAAAAAAAGTGATGTTATATTTTTAAAAATGTTCAATATGTTTCCAAATTTGATTTCTAGGATTGTAATATTGACTAACAAATGTTGATAATTTGATTTTTAAATACCTTATGACGATTTATATAGTACTTGTTATTTTTAGCCTTTGTTCAGCTTTTGCTGACCTTTTTTATCTGAATAATAAAACAGCCGACGAAAAAAACAAAATTGAAAACCTATTTCTATTTATTATTGCTGCTGTCCTAATTTTGATTGCTACTTTGAGGTCAGATGATGTAGGCATAGATACAGCTGCATATCATAATTGGTTTCAGTCATATGAAAACAAAGATTTTGTTGATCTTAAAAAAAATGGTTTTTTCGATGAACCTGGTTTTGCATTCTTGAATATTGCATTTAACAAAATGAATCTAGGCTGGGGAGCTTTTAAATTTTTTTCAGTATGTATTTATGTAATACCTTTTTTGATAATTTTAAAAAAATATTCATTACATCCATTGGTTAATGTCTTATTGTTTGTTCTCGGAGGAGGATACTTTTTTATTTTTTCAACATTAAGGCAAGGAATTGGCTTAGGGTTTATTTTTATTGCTTTTTTGCTTTCGAAAAGAAAAACAATTGTTCTATCATTGACTTTCTATTTAATTGCTATTACTGTCCACTCTACATGCATTGTTTTTATATTATTTTATTTAGCTATGCTTATTGCGCTGAATAATTCGAAACATCTAGTTATTTGGCTTGTTTGTGGCCTTTTTGCTGCTGTTATTGGAGCAATTTTATTGAGAACCTCTTTATTAAATTATGCTTTAACAATACTTCATAAAGAATACAAAATAGATGAATCAACAGGTGGATATCTTACTCTACTATTTTATTTAGGAATGCTTTTTGTTTTTTGCGTTTTTACTAGTAAAACTGATAAAAAGAATTTTATTTTAAACAATGGTAAGATATTAAAACTATTTCTGTTAACTATTACATTTTTTCCAATTGTTGCTTTTTCTCCGAGTGTCTTTAGAATACTAATGTATTTTTCTTTTGCTTGTGACATTTTTTTTGTTAATGCTTGTTGCTATCTTAAAGAAAAAAATACCAAAATAATTGTAAGCGCTGTTTTTTTAGCAGCTTATGTTTATTTATTTGCTTTTACCATGATGATACCTTCAAAAGGTTTGAATCCTTATACAATTTTTAATTTATGAAAATATTAATGATAATGGACGAGATGTGGAATGATGAAACACATCCTAATAATATTATGACGAATTGGTTTTCTCGCATGGAAAATGTTGAGATAGCCGCTATTTGCTGTTCTCCTGGCTATCCTGCAACAGCTTGCTGCGATAATTTTTTTCAAATTACCGATTCAATGATGATTAAAAGCATGTTTTCTTCTGCAAAAGCGGGAAGAAAAATAAATTCATTGAATATTCCAGAAAGTAAAAATTTTTATGGCAAAAAAAGAAGATGGTTTTCAAATGAATTATTTAGAATTTTTAGATCTATTATTTGGCGATTTGGACATTATGATTTGGTTGAATTAAAAAAATTTCTTTCAGATTTTTCTCCAGATATTATTTTTTCTACACGCCGCGGTTGTATTAAAATCGCCAGATTAGAAATGACGATAAGAAATATTTGCAATATCCCGATGGTTGTTTATACAGGTGATGATGAATACTCATTCCAATATAAGTCAATAAATCCTCTTGCTCTTTTTCATTTATGGTGGACGAGAAGATGGCTTAAAAAAGCATACAAAAGATATGATATGTTGTATTGCTCTTCCTATGATCAAATGGCTAAATTTGAGGATAAATTTGGACTAAAAACAAAATTTCTTGTTAAAGTAGGAGATTTCAATCTCTCAAATTTACATTTAAAGAGTAACCATCCAATTGAAATAGTGTATGCAGGGAAGTTGTATTGCAATCGCTATAAAACGCTAAAACTTTTAGGCGAAGCTATTCAAGATTTTAATAAAAACATAGGATTCTCCGCATATAAATTAGATGTTTATACATCCGATTATTTAAATAAAAAATATATAAGAATTTTTAGCAAGTTTGAATCGTGCTTTTTAAATAAAGCTGTCTCGCCTAATACTCTTAAAGATATATATAATAATGCAGACATTCTTTTACATGTTGAGGGATTGGATAGAAAAAATAGTCGCATTACATCATACTCTTTTTCTACAAAGTTAATTGATTGCCTCTCGAATGGATCTGCTACCATGATAATAAGCAAGCCGTATCACTCTGCTTATCAGTATTGCAAAACAAATAATATAGCATTTTGTGCTTCTAACAAAGATGAAATAAAGCGTATTCTTTTGTCGTTGTATAATAATGACGCTTCAATCTTTGAGACAGCAAAAAAGGCTATGCTTTTTGGTATTAAAAACAATAGCAGAAGCATAATACAAAAAAATATATTAGAAGATTTTACGCACATTATTAAAGGAAATTAAGGATGAAAGTACTAAATATTAATGCAGTCTATGGCGTCGCTAGCACAGGACGTACGATTAAAGAAATGCACGAATTTTTTGTGGAAAATGGAATTGAGTCTTATATTGCTGCAACAAATGTTAGGAAAACAGACAAAAATTTTTATAAAATTGGGAATCGATTTGATTATTCTTTACACGCTTTACTTTCTAGACTATTTGGTCTACAAGGATATTTTTCTCTTATGTCTACAATTAAACTATGTAGATTTATTTCTAAAATTTCGCCTGATGTTGTTGTTTTACATAATATCCATTCGAATTATTTGAATTATCCCTATCTTTTAAAATACTTTTCTAAGAAAAGCACTAGAGTAGTATTTGTGCTTCATGATTCTTGGTTTTACACTGGCAGATGTGTTTATTACTGTGAAGATAATTGCTATAAATGGCAGGAAAAATGTGGCAAATGCCCTGCTTTAAAAAAGGGGAATGTAAGTCTTTTTTTTGATAGAAGCAAAAAAATGCTTCTGGAAAAAAAGAAATTATATAGTAAATTAAAAAAATATGGAGTTGTAGGAGTATCCAAATGGGTTACAGATGATGCTAAAAAATCGATTTTCTTAAAACCTTCGAGTATTGATTATATATATAATTGGATTCCCTTCGAACATTTTAATGAAAACGCCAAATCAGATTTTAGAAAATTACACGGCCTTGAAAACAAAATTGTTATTTTGTGTGTTGCTGCTAACTGGAATTCTCAAAAAGGCTATGATTTAATTTTGGAATTGAGCCAAATAATAACAGAAGAAATGAGTATTGTAATTGTTGGCAGTTGCAATAATTTAAAAAAATCTCCACGTATTGTTTATTTGGACAATATAAGTAATGTAGATGAATTAGCCGGCATTTATGCCTGCAGTGATGTCTTTTTAAATCCAAGTGTTCAAGAAACATTTGGGAAGACTACAGCAGAAGCAATGTCTTGTGGAACGCCTGTAGTGTTATTTAACAATACAGCTAGCCCAGAATTAATTGGAGAAGAAGGAAAGTGCGGATTTTTCATTCCTAAGCACACATCTCAATCTATATTGGAAATAATTCAAAAAGTAACATCTAAACCAAAAAGTTTCTATAGTAAAGAGTGTTTAAAAAGATCACGAGAACTTTTTGATAAAAAAACCAATATATTAAAGTATGTGAGCATTTTTGATCAATTGTGTGAAGATAAATAGTAAGGTAAGAAAATGAATAAGTGCATTAAATTTATTGGATTTTATTCAAAAGATGCTGGAAGGGTTCCTCATCCTTTGGCTGCTGAGGATAAAATAGATTATGTTTGTACTGCTTTTGAAAATGCTGGCTATGACATAAATTTTATTTCCATGAGCTGCTTTTCAAATGATAAAGTTTTAGATGAACACTCAGAAAAATTTTTAAGAAATAGTAAAATATTTTATCCCAAGACTCATAGAACAAAAGGATTTTTTAGTAAAGTATTCAATAAAATTTTTAAACGTGTAATTTTTAGAAAGTGGATTAATAAGAATGTATTCTATGGAGATACAGTTGTAGTATACCATTCCATGGTTTTTATAGATGAAGTGATAAAACTAAAGAAAAATAAAAAGATTAAATTAGTTTTAGAACTTGAAGAGATATATAGCAAAATTGCTGCTTCTAAGAGTAAAAATGAAAAACAAGAACAAAAATTAATTAATTTAAGCGATTGCTACATTTTTTCTACAAATTCGTTAAACGTTATTTTTAATAAAAATCATAGGCCATATGTTGTAATAAACGGTGTTTATGCAAGAAGCAATTTTGTTATTGCGAATAAAAATTCTAGTGGAAATATTCGAATTGTATACGCCGGAAGTTTCGAAAAACAAAAAGGTGTAGATAGAGTCATTGGGTTAGCTGAATTTTTACCTGAGAATTATGAAATACACATAATTGGATTCGGAAATTCTGATGATATAGATAGGGTGAAAAGATTAATAGATAGTTCCAACCAAAGAAATAAATGTAATGTCTCTTTCGATGGAAAGAAAACCGGAATAGAATATACCTCATTCTTAAGGAGTTGCCAAATCGGCATTTGTTTGCAGGACTCAGATGATAATTTTAATAATTTTGAGTTTCCTTCTAAAATTTTTTCTTACTTATCTCATGGGCTACATGTTGTTTGTACAAAATTAAAGGAGATAAATTGCTCTGATGTTTTTCCGTATATTTTATCTGTCGATGCTTTTGATTTAGATAAAACAGCAAATGAAATTATGAATATTGATTTTAATAATATAAAAGAGTCTGGTGAAGTACTTGAAGAATTAAATAAAAAAACAATTGGAAAAATAAAAGAAATGATGGAGGAATTATTATGAAAAATATTTTAATTGTTGGTGCGCATTTTGATGATGCGGAATTAGGGGTTGGTGGAACCGCTGCAAAATTAGCTTCGGAGGGCAAAAATGTATATAAATTAACGTTGACAGACAATGTTACAAAATTTGAACAAATGGGAATCAATGTTAATTATGCTTCTAGTAAGAAACAAAGTTCAGAAGCGTGCAATATTTTAGGCATAAAAGAGATAGCTGATTTTGAACCAGTTAGATGTTCTGAACTAGCATATTCGAAAGACTTAATGCAAAGAATCGAAAAAATTATTTTTGATTTAAATATTGATACAATTTTTATGCATTTCAATGCTGATATGAATACGGATCATGTTGCTGCTTCTAAGCTGTGCCTTACAGCCGGGAGACATTGTAAAAACATTTTTCAATATCAGTCTAATGGATACGTTTTAGAAAATGTTTATTATCCTACTATTTTTGTTGATGTCACTGATTTTATCGACAAAAAAAGACGTGCTTTGGCATGTTATGGTAGTGAACATAATAGATTTGATAGATTGTTCGAAGTTTCTATTGATAGAAATCGTGTATGGGGATATTCGAATAAAGTTGGATACGCAGAAGGATTTAATGTA
>JAILIF010000019.1 GCA_024695405.1 Bacilli bacterium | reverse complement strand
CTTCTGAATGTAAACATTCAATTTTTCCACATTTAGGGCATACGAATAACACTCTTTCAAGATATTCTGCTCTTGTTTTAGATATATATTTATCGCCAGATTCGGAATCATATACTTTTAAGTTACATGAAATGATTTCATATAATTCTTCATCTGACATATCTTTATAGTCTGCATATCTAAGAACTCTACGTATTTTTCCATAAAAAGGACCTTTACGTCTATTTTTGGAGAATCTAGGGTATGAACCTGTTCCTCCATGGAAATTAAATAAAATAACGTCTTTTTTGAGACCTTTAACAAATTTTGCAAAGTTTTTTGTAAAAGAAAATTGGAATTCAGCGTATGTTCTATTGCCTTCAGGGAATAAAAGTAGTGATCCACCTTCCATAAAGCATAGAAGCATTTTCTTATTAGCTTCAAAATCCACAATTCCTTTTTTCTTTGGAATCATGCCAAAACAGTGACTAATTAATTTTGAAGTAAAGCCATTAGACATAACTGTATCAGTAGTGACTGCATATAATATTTTATTAAATGCAAGCATGATAAAAATCCCATCTAAATCTGTTTGATGATTTGAAAGGATTAAATAGCTTTCTCCTTTTTTGATTTTGAAATGACTTTTATTTTTATATCCTTTAATAAGAGCTAACAACTTTATAAAAGGGAAAATTAAATTTCTATAGAATGTATGTCTTTTTAGGACAACTTTATGTTTTGATTTACTCATATGTTTTACTAACCACGTCTCGATATGATTTTACTAGTAAAATAAAAAATGGTCAAATGCAAAGCATTATTTGAGCAATAGCTTTTCTATTTTTAAAACGTTAGGGAAGACTATTCCTTTTCGCCCTTTTCTTACTAAAGAGCGAACTTCGTTGAATTTTTGTTCAATTTCCATAGATAATTTGTCATCAATCATAACTATTTTATTGTGACTATGCCTATAAACCTTTAACAAATATTCTTCGGTTATAGGAAACATGCTTTGTAGTAAAAAACGCACAATCTTTTCCGAGTAATGTTCCAAAGACAATGGTGTTGCAGAAGCCTTTTTCTTTAATCCGTTTACCCCAAATAGTCTTATATTTTTCTATTTTTGAGCTTATGGGAATTAGCCATATAAGATTATTGACATATTTTGCAGCCAATAAACAAGGCCTAGCATTCCCGTTCTCTTTATTTTTTAAAAGATAAGGATCGTTTGCTAGTTTGAAAAATTTATCTTTGATAAAATAGAAAGACTTTTTCCCAATTTTCATTGGACAAAAAAATCGGCCATTTGTTCATCGCAGCCGACTAGCGACAAAATATCTCCTTGACCATTTATTAGTCGCGTACAAAGCGTGACATCCAAATCAACTTTGAATAAATACCTTATTTAATAAAACGTTAAAGAATTCAATCAATTTTTAAAATTCGAGACTATTTCCCAATCGCAAGAATAATAGTGCATTTAACTTGAATGAGGTTTATATTTTCGTTATAACTATTTTAGGAGGAATGAATAATGATAAAATTAACATTCTTTGACACAAAAGAATACGATCGAATTTCTTTTGAGAATTATTTAAAACAACATAATTTATCAAATATCAAAATAAAGTATTATGAAACAAAATTGAATTCAGATACTGCTTCATTAGCAAAAGGCAGTGATGGTGTGATTGTCTTCGTTAACGATAACATCGATAACTTAGTTATCGACAAACTAGTTGAACTAGGTGTAAAAGCTATCTTTCTAAGATGTGCTGGTTATAACAATGTTGATATAAAATATGCCTTTTCTAGAATCCATGTTTACAGGGTCCCAGCATACTCTCCTTATGCTGTTGCAGAATTTGCTTTTGCGATGCTTCAAACAAGTAATAGACGTATACATAAAGCCTATAACCGCATTAAAGATTATAACTTTTCATTAGTGGGGTTTACAGGAAGTGATTTACATAGTAAAACTGTTGGGGTTATCGGTACTGGAAAAATAGGCAAAGTTTTTATCGATATTGCTAAAGGCTTTGGAATGAATGTTTTAGCGTTTGATAAATACCCTTCAGATATTGAAGGCGTTAAATATGTTTCCTTAGATGAGCTGTTTACAAATAGTGACTATATTTCTCTTCACTGTCCATTAACAGAAGAAAACTATCATATGATTAATAAATCCGCATTGGATAAGATGAAAAAGAATGTGATTATTGTTAATACTTCTCGAGGTGGATTAATTGATGCTCAAGCTTTGCTTGACGCAATCAAAACTCGCAAAATTTCAGGTGCGTGTTTAGATGTTTATGAAGAAGAAAGTGATATCTTCTTTGTAGATAAATCTAATCACATTATGGATGATAATATTTTGCTCCAACTTATCGCTATGCCTAATGTGATTATTACTTCTCATCAAGCTTTCTTAACAAATGAAGCTCTTGATAATATTGCAGAAACAACAATTAATAATGTCATCTCTTTCTTTGAAAATAACTCCATTAGTGAAAATGAAGTTCGTTATCATCGTCCAAATATGGATCATTGTAAGAAAAAACGAAAAGAAAAATGTTTCT
The DNA here is from genome assembly GCA_024695405.1 of Bacilli bacterium. Lineage (GTDB taxonomy): Bacteria > Bacillota_I > Bacilli_A > RFN20 > CAG-826 > RGIG9670. Next base: position 4,158 of record JAILIF010000019.1, on the reverse strand, counting down.
AAATAATATTTTTCATAAAGTCTTTTTATACGATTGATTTTTTTGAATGACTTTTATTTGAAAAATAATAAAAATCATTTAAACTATTATGGTATAGAAATATATAACTACTTATTTTCAAAATAAGTGTAAAGATAAACTCGAAAAGAAATAAAATTATGCCAGCTTGTAGAAATTGTGGTGCTAGATTAACCAAATTTGATAAAGATGTTTGCCCTGTTTGTGGAACAAAAAATCCATTAGAGGGTGTAACAAGTGATACAGTAGAAATGACTAGTTTTATTAACATGGAGCAAAACAAAGACTTCCGTGTTAAAAAGAAAACAACAATGCTTTTCTATTCTTTTGTTGCGGGGTTTACAGGACTTCCATTCTTTTACCTTCACTCAATTAAAAAAGGTGTTGTTTGTTTGCTATTAAACCTTGCATATTTTGGAATGTCGTTTGTTTTATTTGCAAAGGTTTTAGAAATAGAAGTAATTATCACGATTATTTTAAACATCATTATTATGTACTTTGTTAATGCCTTAATAGGCATTGAATTATATTTTAAAGACTCTCTAAAAGACGGATTTGGGGAATTTGTTAGATAATGCAAAGATATTTTGCTCTTGTTAGCGAAAATAAGGTGATTTTATCTAATGATGATAACCATCATCTTTTAAATGTATTAAGAGCGAAAATAGGAGAAAAAGTTGAAGCTGTCTATAACGGAGAACTTTTTCTTGCTGAAATCAGCAAATTATCTCCTTTAGAAATAAATGTTTTAGAAAAGTTAGATGATAATAGTGAACTAAAAGCTAATGTAACTTTATATTATTGCCTTTCAAAAGGAGATAAGAATGACTTTGTCATTCAAAAAGCTACAGAGTTAGGCGCAAGCAAAATTGTTTTAGTATCTTCTAAAAGATGCGTTGTTAAATATGAAAATAAAGATGTAGACAAAAAGATTTTAAGATTTACAAAGATTGCAAAAGAAGCTGCAGAACAGTGCCATCGTTTAATTGTTCCTGAAATAGTGGGCCCGATCAATATTGAAAATTTAAATAAAGTGATTAATGAAGAAACACTTTTTGTCGCATATGAAGAAGAGTCACAAAAGTCTCCTTCATTTACTATTTCCGGAAAAGAAAATAGTGTTGGAGTCTTTATTGGTCCTGAAGGTGGAATTGATGAAAAAGAGGTTAAACTACTAAATGAATTTGGGTTTAAAAATATCTCTTTAGGAAACCGTATATTAAGAACAGAAACAGCTGCGGTTTTTGCTCTTAGTATTATTGCAAATGGGTTGGAGAAATAATGATATGAAATTCAAAGTTTTTTCTCTAGGCTGTAAAGTAAATTCATATGAGTGTAGTGCACTCGCATCTACTTTGATTTCTTTAGGATATGTTCAAGATGATAACGCTCCAGATGTAGTGATAATTAATACTTGTAGCGTTACTGCAACAGCAGATCAAAAGTCACGTCAACATATTAGAAAATTCATGAAGATGTACCCTAATGCAATAAGCGTTGTAATGGGTTGTTATTCTCAAGGTAATTTTCAATATATTGCAGATGAAATAAAACCGAATATTTTAATAGGTACAAAGTATCGTTCTGAAATACCTGATTTAATTAACTACTATTTATCTACTAAAAAGAATATCGTAAAAATAGAAGATAACACTAGAAAATATGAATATGAAGAATTAGGCATTACCTCATACACAGAAAATGTTAGAGCGTATCTAAAGATTCAAGATGGATGCGATAATTTTTGCACTTACTGCATCATTCCATATAGACGTGGAAAAATGAGAAGTAGAAAACTTGAAAATGTTATTGAAGAAGCTAAATATTTAGTTGAAAAAGGATATAAAGAAATTATACTTACTGGCATCCATGTTGGTGGTTATGGAAAAGATATTAAAGAAGGATCTTTTGATGAACTTGTTGATAGACTTTCAAGTTTAGAAGGATTAAGAAGTTTAAGAATATCATCAATTGAAGCAAGTGAAATTGATAGTAGGTTAATAGATTTAATTAAAAATAGAAGCAATATTGCTAAACATTTACACATACCTTTGCAAGCAGGAAGTGATGATGTTTTAAAAAGAATGAATAGAAAATATACTTCTAGTGAATTTATAGAAAAAATTAAACAAATAAGAAAAGAAATCCCTGATGTGGGAATAACAACAGATATTATTGTTGGATTCCCAGGAGAAACTGATAAAGATTTTGAAGATACTTGTAAAGTAGCTAGAGAATGCTTTGATCAGATACATGTATTTCCTTATAGTGCGCGCGAAGGAACTCCTGCGGCAAAATTCCCTAATCAAATATCTCCTCAAGTTAAATCTGCTCGTGTAAGTGCTTTAATGGCTATTTCTAATGAATTACATAACTCTTTTAAAGAAAAGATGATTGGTAAGACAATGAAGGCTTTAATAGAAAAATATGATGAAGAAAACGATATCAACTATGGAAAACTTACAAACTATGTTGAAATTGAATTAAAAGGATTACATAGTAATCAAGTTGGTAATGAAATTAATATTAAGATAGAAAAAAGTATGATTGAATCGAAATAATATTCATTTTCCTATAAGATGTCGTAAAAACGATTGACTCATATTGTATAAATTGATATATTAATTGACGGTTATTAGGAGGAATACTTATGGCAGTCCCACAAAGAAGAATTAGTAAAACAAGAAAAAGAATGAGAAGAACACACTTCAAGTTAAGTGTTTCTGGATTAGTTACATGCCCACAATGTGGTGCAATGATTAAATCTCACCATGTTTGTCCAAAATGTGGCTATTACGCAGGTAAAGCAACATACTTAAACGGCAAACTTGTTAAAGCTGACGCAAAGAAAAGCAAATAATTAGGTCGCAAGACCTTTTTATTTTGCTATAATAAACAAGCGAGGTTATTAATATGAAATATAATAAGTTAATTGATCACACTCTTTTAAAGCAAGACGCAACTCCTGAACAAATCGTTAAACTTTGTGATGAAGCAAAACAATATGACTTTATGTCAGTATGCGTTAATCCTGCATATGTTCCTCTTGCAAGTGAATGTTTAAAAGGTAGTGATGTAAAAGTTTGCACAGTTATTGGATTCCCTTTAGGAATGAACTTAACAAGAACTAAAGTTGATGAAGCTAAATTAGCTATCAATCAAGGTGCTGATGAAATTGATATGGTTATCAACGTTGGTATGCTTAAAAACGGCGATGATGACTATGTAGAAGAAGAAATTAGACTTCTTAAAGAAGTAGCTGGTAATAAAGTGCTTAAAGTTATTATCGAAACTTGCTTATTGACTGATGATGAAAAAGTTAGAGCTTGTAAAGCTGCTAAAAATGCTGGTGCTGATTTTGTTAAAACATCTACTGGTTTTTCAACTGGTGGTGCGACAGCAGCAGATGTTGCTTTAATGAGAAAAACAGTTGGACCAGATATGGGTGTTAAAGCTTCTGGCGGAGTAAGAACTCATGAAGATTTACTTGCCATGGTAGAAGCAGGTGCTACACGTATTGGAACAAGCAACGGAACAAAAATTATTTAATGCTTGCGTTATTTATAAATAAAGTGTAGAGTAATAACGCTGAATTTTGCTGAGGAGGTGAAGAAAGATGCCAAAAATCGTAGTACGTGAAAACGAAACTTTAGATGATGCTTTACGTAAATTCAAACGTCAAGTAAATAAGGCTGGAACTATCCAAGAAGCAAAAAAGAGAGAATTCTTCCTTAAAAAATCATTAAAGAGAAAAGTTAAGAGTGAGAATGCTCGTAGAAAAAATCGTAAGTAATTACAAATTGGCTCAAACCGAATAGGCAAGAGCCTTAGACATCGCGGAGTAGAGCAGTGGTAGCTCATCAGGCCCATAACCTGGAGGTCGCAGCGTTCAAATCCTGCCTCCGCAACCAAATGTAAACTACAGTTCTGATACATTCAGGACTGTTTTTTAACTTTTCTTTGAATTTGATTTAGTGCAACAACGTGTTGCTTAGCACTCCCTGAAGCAAATGGTATTATTTTAGTGAATTGAGGTAATTATTTATGGAAACAAAATTAGTGCTACGGGAACTTAGAATTAAAAATGGTTATTCACAAAAGGAATTAGCGGAAAAGGTTTTTGTTACAAGACAAGCAGTG
>JAILIF010000064.1 GCA_024695405.1 Bacilli bacterium | reverse complement strand
GGAAATCACATTATTGCAGAAAACGGCATCATTTTAGCGGAAGCAGAACCGTTTAGTGGTCAGTCAATTTATACCGAAATAGATTTGGAAAAACTAAGTATTGAAAGAACAAGAACGACTAGTTTTGATGATCATCGTTCCCCTGATTTTGAAAAGATATATTTTTCGATGGCATTAGAAAAGCCAGAGCACCTATATCGCCATATACCCAAGAATCCATTCATTCCTGAAGACAAGAATGTTGATTTAAATCGAGTCCAGACGATTTTAAAGGTGCAGGCTATGGGTTTAGTGAAGAGAATGCAAATAGTTAATCTAAAGAAAGCGGTTGTTGGTTTATCTGGTGGACTAGATTCAACGCTTGCTTTACTTGTCGTTGCCGAAGCATTTAAAATTCTCGGATATGATTCTAAAGGTATTACAGCGATAACAATGCCGGCTTTTGGTACCTCTAAAGAAACACATGATAACGCAGTTTCTTTAGCAAAAGATCTTAATGTTTCTTTTTTAGAAATCAATATTACTGAAGCAGTAAAAATTCATTTAAGAGATATAGGTCATGATGAAAAGAATTTAAATGTTACTTATGAAAACGCTCAAGCTAGAGAACGCACGCAAGTATTAATGGATTGGGCAAACGATAATGGAGCTTTGATGGTTGGCACCGGTGACTTATCTGAATTATGTCTTGGCTGGTGTACATATAACGGTGATCACATGTCTTTTTATGGAGTTAATGCCTCTATTCCAAAAACCTTAGTCCGTTATTTATGTCATGGCTATGCTTTGTTACATCCTGAAACAAAAGACAGTTTAACTAAAATTATCGGTACACCAATTTCTCCAGAACTTCTTCCACCTGAAGAAGGTCACATTGCTCAAAAAACTGAAGATATTATTGGTCCATATGAATTACATGATTTCTTTATTTATCATTTCTTACGTTTTGGATATCAGCCTAAAAAATTATATTTCCTTGCACAAGAAGCGTTAGGCGATGAATATAGCAATGCAGAAATTAAAAAATGGTTAGGAGTGTTATTGAAACGTTTCTTCCAGAATCAATTTAAGAGAAATACCATTCCAGATGGTCCTAAAGTTGGCACTGTTGCGGTTTCTCCACGTGGTGATCTTCGCCTTCCTTCAGATGGCGATAGCGCCATATTTATGAAGGAATGGGAAGAGATAATTGAGTAAAACAAAAGACGCTAAATAAGCGCCTAATTGAACAGCGTGGTCCGCTTTTTTAACATCAATAATCTTTTCAGAAACTAGAGTTGATATCGAATTTAAAGCCGCACTAATTACTAATTCAGTCTTTGTAAAAATAGACATATCAAAGTTAACGTTTGCTGTCCCAGGATTGATCATATATTTAACTAGAGGAGCTAATGCTTCTCTTCTCTTTTTTAATGGGTCATTAACTTCGATGATTTTATCTTTGGTAATCTCTAAAGTCTTCCTATCTTCAGCATCATATTTAATTGGCACGCTTAAACTATATTGGAATAATTCACCTAATTCACCAATTCAATAATTCATCTCATCATCATTAGAGCCCATCATCATGTCGATATCATTAACATTTGGCATTATTTTTTCAACGGTAACAGGTATATGCGCTATTGTTTGCGTTATATGCGGATTTTTCAACATGCAAAGTTATGTAGTTACTAACGAAAAAATTGCTATATATCGTTTTGGGAAAGAAATTGAATCGATAAATTTCAGTAATTGTTTTTTTGAAATCATGGAATTACCTACATTCTTTTCTCATAGTGTAGCTGTCGTTAAAGAGAAATGGATTTGTCTTTATAAAAGAGACGAAAGTTATAAAAGATTTAAAGTAGGTTGTGCAAATAAGAAAAACAGCAATAGAATTCAAATCTTATATTCTGATGATGTTTTGAACATTTTAAAAAATCGAAAAGTAAGGCAAATTGATGATTTAAAATATGATAAATAGTAATAAATCTCATTTTGTTAGTAATGATATTGATGACTGTTGTATTTCTTATAAGGCCTAATTATTTATAATTTTGTATAATATAAAGAAATATGGAGGGTCAGGAAATGTCGTATCGCAGTTTTGATTTTTTAAAGAAGATATATTTTATTAGAACAGGTGGTTCAAAAGAAGAAGAAAAAGCCGCTAATTTAATTAAGGAAGAAGTAGCTAAATTAGGCGGTAACGCTGAACTAGAAGCTTTTGAGATTGATGGTTCTAACATAAAAGTAGCTAAACTTTTAATTGACGGCAAAGAATACGAATGTGCTGGTAGTGGCTATTCTGGTAACACTTCAGAAGAAGGTGTAGAAGGAGAATTTATATTTATATCTAGTGAAGAGGATTTAAATATGCATTCCTTAAAAGGAAAAATAATTCTCGTTAACACTAAAAGAGTTCCACATAAATATTACTTAAAAGCAGTTAAAGATGGTGCCGTAGGTTTCGTTGTAACTACTGGTAGTGTTTATAAAGAAAAAGATGAAGTGGATTTAGATCCATATTTAAATCGTGATATCGATTATAAAGAAGGTAAAATCCCAACAGTCATAATTAGAATGAGTGACGCTGAAAAGATATTAGAAAAATTACCTAATAAAGCAAAACTCACGCTTATCGCAGAAGATTATAAATGTAGTTCACATAACGTAGTTGCGGAAATAAAAGGTAGTGTTTACCCTGATGAAATTGTCACGCTGACTGCTCATTACGATAGTGTTTCTTTCTCAAAAGGAGCATACGATAACGGAACAGGTAGTATCACTCTTTTACAATTATTTGATTATTATAAAAAGAATCAACCAAAGAGAACCCTTAAATTCATTTGGTGTGGTTCAGAAGAAATGGGCTTATTAGGTAGTAAATCATACGTAAGAGACCATGAAGATGAAGTTAAGGATAAAGTAGTCCTCAACATTAATGTTGATATGGTCGCTGCTACTATAGGCAATGATATAGCTTGTGTTACAGGTGAAAATGATGTAGTCACTTACATTAGATATGTTTCTAAGGAAGTGGGTTTCCCAATCAGCGTTAGACAAGGAGTATATTCAAGTGACTCAACTCCATTTGCTGATAAAGGCGTTCCAGCCATTTCCTTTGCTAGACTAGCAAGACAAGGCGGCGCTACAATTCACTCCCATGATGATGTTATTGAAAGATTAAGCGAAGAAAACTATGCAAAAACATGTGATTTCTTAATTGAATTATCATCTAGATGGATTAACGCATATCAATTCCCAATAGAAAAGAAGATGCCAGATAATATGAAAGAAGAATTAGACTATTATCTTGCAAGAAAGGAAAGACCTTCAAAATAGGAAAGTACGAGGGAATAGTAAAATGAATTTTGAAAAATCTTGTGGAATCGTACCATTATATTTCATGAATAATGAGCCATTTGTTGTTTTAGTTAAACAAAATAATGGCGATATTGGTTTTCCTAAAGGCCACGTAGAAGGTAATGAAACCGAACTAGAAACTGCATCAAGAGAATGCAAAGAAGAGGTGGATTTGTCTCCTAGAATTATTGATGGCTTTAGAGAAGAAATCTCATATCATATGTCAGAATTTGACACTTATAAGACTGTAGTTTTCTTTATAGGTGTTGTTGATGACTTATCATATAGAAGACAAGAAAGCGAAATCTCTGATATCCTTCTTGTTCCATTTGTGGAAGCAATGAAAGCACTAACTTATGACGATACACGTAGAGTGTTGGCAAAAGTTAAAGAATTTTACGAAAACAACAAGATTAAATTCAACTAATATTTTCTACTTTCCTGTATCTTATAGATTATGAGTGTAGTAAAAGTAACAGGACTTAAATTTAATTATTATGATAAAGAACTTTATGATGAAGTTTCTTTTCAGTTGAACCGCGAAGACCATGCAGTCCTGGTTGGTCAAAACGGCTCGGGTAAGACCACCCTGATAGATTTATTAACCAAAAAATTAATACCAGATAAAGGTAAGATTGAGTGGACTCCACACATTACATATTCATATTTAGATCAACACTATAAAGTGTATGATAATTACACAGTTAACGAATTCCTTCATAAAATCTATCAATCTCTTTTTGATAAAGAAAAAGAAATGATTGAGTTATACACAAAAGGTAGTGATTTTAATGATCCAAATTACAATACCAATTTATTAAAAGCAGAAAAAATTAACCAATATTTAATTAATGAAAACTATTACGATATTCAAACTGAGATTAATAAAATCATCAGCGGTTTAGGCATCCAAAAAGAAAAACTAGAATCTAAATTAACCGAATTAAGTAGTGGACAAAGAGAAAAGGTATATCTCGCAAAAATGTTATTAGAAAAGAATGACGTTTTGTTATTAGACGAACCAACTAACTACTTAGATATCGGACAAGTTGAATGGTTAAAAGAATATTTAAAAGCATACCCATATGCGTTTTTAGTTGTCTCTCACGATGAAGACTTCTTAAAGAGTATTGCAAATGTAGTATTTCATTTGAGCAATAAAAAAATCGAAAGATATAAAGGTGATTACGATTATTTCTTAACTCAGTCTGTTATTAGAAAAGCTCAATACGAAAAAGATTATGCCGCTCAACAAAAGTATATTAAAAAAGAAGAAGAATTTATCGCTGCTCATTTAGTAAGAGCAACTAGTGCAAGAGCAGCTAAAAGTAGAAGAACTAGATTAAGTCATTTGCAAAGACTAGATGCTCCTACAAATGACATTAATAAAGTATCTTTTAATTTCCCTTATGCTGGAGATATTGGAAAAGATATTTTAGAAGTTGATAGATTAGTTATTGGTTATGATAAGCCATTATTAAATCCAATTTCTTTCTCTCTTAAAAAAGGAGATAGAATTGCTGTAATTGGTAAAAACGGTATAGGTAAATCAACCTTAATTAAAACATTATTAGGAATTATTCCTTCTTTAGGTGGTTCTTTTGAATTTAATGAAAGAAAGATATTTGGCTACTATAGTCAAAGTGAAAATCCAGATTTATCCATAACTCCAGTTCAATTAATTGGTAGAGAATTCCCTAAATTAAAAGAAGGCGAAATTAGAAGCATGTTAGCTCGTTGTGGAGTTAAAGCTAATCTCGCAATTAAACCATTGAAGGAATTAAGCGGTGGAGAAGAAGCTAAAACAAGATTATGTTTATTAACTTTAAGAAAAAGTAACATTCTAGTTTTAGATGAACCTACTAATCATCTTGATGTAATCGCTAAAGAATCGCTTAAAAAGGCAATTGATAACTATGATGGTGTAGTTATCTTAGTCAGCCATGAGAAAGAGTTTTATGAAGACTTGGTTGACTACTGTATTAAATTAGATTCATAAAGTTAGCTTTTTGATATTTGGTGCGTTTATCTTTACATTCATTATTTTTTAGTGTTTAATATAGCCACAAATTGAATATGTCACTGAGTAGAGGCGCTGTCGATACCAGTACTAAACGGAGAAGGTATTCTATGAAGTTTAGGAAAGGAGAGATGGCCGAAGGTGATGAAGAGACATCTTCTGATCCTGGGCAGTTGTTGAACAAATAACTGACTGTCGCTTTGATGAAAAGCGGAGAGCTATTGTGAATCAAGATTTGTCAAAATATATGTTATACATATATGTAGATAATTAAATTGATTGAGCAATGGTAAACTCCATTGCTCTTTTATTACCTACTTAGACAGAAAGATTTGTAAAAGAATAATGTCTATGGAGGTAATTTATGAAAAGACTATTATTAACAGCAGCTTTATTAGCATCATTATCAGCATGTGGTTCTTCTGAGAATGATCCATTAGCAGATGGAGTTTTAACCATTGGATTAGAATGTGCCTATGCTCCATTTAATTACACAGAACATAGTGCATCAGAAAATAATTTACCTATTAGTAATGGTAATAATGAGTATTGTGGTGGCTATGATATTTTAATCGCACAAAAAATTGGTGCTGATTTAGGTGTAAAAGTAGAAGTCGTTAGATGTGAATGGGATGGATTAATTCCTCAAATTCAAGCAGGAACAATCGATGCAATTATTGCTGGTATGACAGATACAGAAGAAAGACGTAATTCAATTGATTTTACTGACGAATACTATTCTTCTCAATTAGTTATTGTTACAAGTAATGCGTATCAAAGTTACACTGAAGTAAATCAATTTGCAGGTAAGAAATTTATAGCGCAATTAGGTACAGTTCAAGCAGACTTAGTTAATTCTTTGGCGGAAAGCGATGGAATTGTTGCTGGAACTTCTCCTGCAACATATCCAGAAGCTTTCACTGCATTAGTTGCAGGAACAGCAGATGCAGTTATTTGCGAAATGCCTGTTGCAAATGATTTCTTGTCTTCATCTCAAGGCAGTGGATTTTGCAAAGTAGTGATGGAAGGAAATGATGATTTTGTTGTTTCTGTTTCTGTTGGAATTTCTAAAAATGCAGTTGCATCATATAAAGAAAAACTTAATGCTTCTTTAGCTAAAATTTCTCAAAGTGAAAGAGAAACATTAATGAATTCTGTTACTGGAGAATAAAAATGCTATATAGTTTTGCAGACATACCATCAACTTTACCTACTGGTTTTTTCCGCCAAGTTGGTTTCTTCCTGCAATATTATTGGTTAGAATTTCTAAAAGGAATGGGTATTACTTTGCTCATATCTTTAATTGGCACAATATTTGGATTTATTTTAGGAATAGGATTAGCTTTATTAAGAAAATTAGAAAATAATTCAAACGATAATAAATTCATCAAAGTATTAAAGAAAATTGCATCTGGATTTTCATATGGATACATTGAATTATTTAGAGGCACTCCAATGATGGTTCAAGCTCTAGTTATTTTTTATGGAGCGGCTTATATATTTGGAACAGTTATGTCTACTTTAATCGCCGGGTTTTTAATTGTTTCTTTAAATACTGCTGCATATATGGCAGAAATAATTCGTTCTGGATTGAATTCTATTGATCAAGGACAAATTGAAGGCGGTAGATCTCTTGGACTTAGTTATAGACAAACAATGTTTAGAATTGTATTACCACAAGCAATTAAAAATGTTATACCTGCGATAGGTAATGAATTAGTAGTTAATATTAAAGATACTTCTGTTTTATCTGTAATTATGGTTACTGATTTGTTTTATAACGGAAAACTTATTGTTGCTAGATGGTATACGCAGTTCCCAGTATATTTCATTGTCTGCATAATTTATCTAATAATGACTATTTCATTAACTAGAATTCTGAGATTAATCGAAAAGAAAATGAGCATTAAATCAAAGATTTCATTACCTATTTCAGTAACAGATCCAAGTGGCTTTGCTACTAATGAATTAATCGATGGAAAAGATTATGCTTCTCCAAAAGAAAGGAGATTATAGTATGCCTATTTTGCAAGTAAAAGAACTAACAAAATCTTTTGATAATCTCCAAGTATTAAATGGGATAAATTTATGTGTTAATAAAGGCGATGTTATCTCAATTATTGGTTCATCTGGAAGTGGAAAATCAACATTTATTAGATGCTTAAATTTATTAGAAAATCCAACTTCCGGAGACATTCTTTATGAGGATAATTCAATATTAGAAAAAGGATTTGATATTAATAAATACCGCACTAAAGTAGGCATGGTATTTCAATCTTTCAATTTATTTAATAACATGGACGTTTTGCATAACTGTATGTTAGGACAAACTGCTGTTTTAAAAAGAAATAAAGAAGAAGCAGAAAAAATTGCAATGGAATATCTAAATAAAGTTGGTATGGGAATGTTTGCAAGAGCCAAAGTAACCTCTTTATCGGGCGGTCAGAAACAAAGAGTAGCTATCGCAAGAGCTCTTTGTATGAATCCAGAAGTCTTGCTATTTGATGAACCTACATCCGCTCTTGATCCTGAAATGGTAGGAGAAGTTCTTGGCGTCATTAGTGATTTATCTAAAGAAGGCATGACAATGTTAATTGTTACTCATGAGATGCAATTTGCGTATGATGTCTCTAACAAAGTTATCTTTATAGATAAAGGAAAGATTTTGGAAGAAGGTTCTCCTAAAGAAGTATTTGATGAAGCTAAAAATCAAAGAACAAAAGATTTCTTAAAACGTTTTAAACTGTTAGTTTAATAATTAAATGCAACTGTCTAGAAAAGTAAGTCTCGTGCGCACGTATAGCAAAATAGTTTGAGTGCAATTTTTTGTATTGTTTATACCGATTTTTAAAGTTATATTAATGTTAGAAAGCATAACAAAAGGA
>JAILIF010000083.1 GCA_024695405.1 Bacilli bacterium | reverse complement strand
TTTTAAATCTGCCTTACGTTGTTTGTTGATTTCATTGACTTTAGTTTTTGCGTCTTTTCCTTCAGGATTACCATTTTCTATTTCTTTAATTAGAGCATCATATTTATCGTTAATTTGTTTCTTCTTTTCTTCATATTCTGCTTTAACTTTTAAATTGTATTGAATTTGTTCTGCTTTTTGGTGAACCTCAAAAGGTTCTGCTAGTTGTTTCTTAATACTAAATACAGGATTTAAAGAAGTCATTGGTTCTTGGAAAATAACTGAAATAGCATTGCCGCGAACTTCGTACATTTCTTGAATACTTAACTTTGTTAAATCCTGACCATCAAAAATAATTTCACCAGACTCAATATAACCATTAGAATCAAGCAATCTTAAAATAGACATAGCAGAAATAGATTTACCAGACCCAGATTCACCAACAATACCGATAGTTTTGCCAGCGTCCAAAGAATAAGAGACATCATTAACTGCTTTAACAATACCTTTCTTTGTTTTGAAATATGTATGTAAATTTTTAATTTCAATTAATGCCATAATGACTACCTCTCAGCGCTAGATTTAGGATCTAATACATCTCTTAAAGCATCACCAATAAGGTTAATACTAATAGTAGATAGCAGTAAGAATAATGCAGGGAATAACCAACGCCACCAGTATGAACCAATAACAATTTCATTGTTACACCCATCTAACATATTGCCCCAAGTAGGTCTTGGCAGTTTAACGCCAAATCCTAAATAAGAAAGTGAAGATTCTGTTAACAAACAACCAGCAAAATCTAATGTTAAGTGAACAGTAATAATCGACATAACATTAGGTAAAATATGCTTAAACGCAATCTTAGATTCCTTAACGCCCATTGCTTTAGCAGCTAAAACGAATTCTTTTTCACGTTCAGCCAATATCTGGCCTCTAACCATATGAGCTAATCCCGTCCAAGACAATAAGCCTAAAATACACATAATAATGAAGATACGAGTGTCTTCACTAATGTTACTTCCTGCCATAACAGCGGAAAGAATTAAAGCAAATGGCAAGAAAGGAATAGCGGAAAACACCTCAGTAACTCTCATTAAAATCATATCAACCCAACCACCGAAGTAACCAGATACAACGCCTACAATAATACCAATAATTGCTGCGATAATAACTGAAACCGCACCAATAGTTAACGACATTTTGCCACCGTTGATTATTCTAGCAAAAACATCACGTCCTTGATCGTCGCTACCCATAAAGTATCCTTTGAATCCCCATGAATCTACCAATTTATTTGTAGTTTTATTAACAACATAATTTTGGAATGAAGTAACGATTAATTTTTCATCTTCGCCCAATTTACCTTCAAAATCGCATTGATTTAAGTAATTCTCTCCAAATGCATATACATTTCTTTTATTTGAAACTGCAACAAAGTGTCTAGCACCTGCGTGAATCTCAACAAATTTTTCATCAATAGGTAATTTAGGAATATCAACAAAATTTTTATTTTCGACATTTATTTGTTTTCCAGTAAGCAAAAGTTCACCATCATCTGCTAAAATCGCCAATGAATCATTAGAGGCTGCAATATCAATAATAGTACGGCCGGCAAAATAATTATCATCAATAATATTTAAATATTGTAAATTTCCATTAGCATCTTTTTTAGCTATTGTGCCAAGCATTTCTTTGGCACCTTCTAAATATAATTCACCAGTCTTTGATAAAGCTGCAGCTTGAGTACCTAGAAATGCGACCTTAGAAACATCAGTCTTAGCCTTAATACCATTTAAATTATTAGCACCACTGCTCTTATTGCCCCAGGCGTAAACTTTCCCACTATTCATAACAATAGCAGTTACTTGATAACCACATACTAATTGTTTAACATCATTAACATCAATAGTACCAGATTGAAGATCAGCTGGCATATCAATGACTTGTGATCTCATTCCATACAAAGAGCCTTTATCGCCGTATTGAGCATTGTCAAATTCACCCCAACCAACAACATGACCATCCTGAGTAATAGCAATTGCATGATCAAATCCTGCAGCGATATGTGCAACGTTTCCATTTTTAATTGCATTTGGAAGAACAGACATATCTTCATCATGAATAGTTAAAGGTAGTTTTGTATCACCCCAAGTATACACTTTTCCATCTTGCCCTAACCCAACGGTATATGATGAGAAACTTGAAATTTCTTTAATTTGTTTCTTTATATGACGATCAACTGACATCATATTTAATCCAGGAGAAATGTTTCTTAACATAGAATCAGAATACGAATAATCAAGTGGAAGTGCTAAAGAGCCAATAAAGCACAAACCAAAAACAAATACCAACAAACTTAGTGCAGCTACTGCTAGTGGCTTTCTAAAGAATGCTTTAACAGCTTGTTTCCCTGGCGAATCAATATTTTCAACCGAGAAAACGTCTGTTTTAGAAAGTTCTTTGGAAGCACCCATAAACATTCTTCTAAACCATCTTCCTAATGTACGGAAAATTTTTAGAAAAAATCTACCGATTGCTTTTAATACCTTCATAAAGCCATTCTCTTCTTTTATTTCAGGAGTATTAGCTACTTCAGGAGCATTAGTTACATTTTCATTCTTTAAATCTTTACTCATAAAACTTTAACCTCCTTTATGCCGAAACTCTAACTCTTGGATCAATAAGACCGTAGAGCAAGTCAATAATTAAGTTGCCAACCAAACCAATAAAGACGTAGAACATTTGTAATGTTAAAACAACGTCATAATCATTACTTCTTAATGAGACAATGTAGAGTTTTCCCATACCTTCAATGCCGAAGATGTTCTCAATCATTACGGAACCCGAGAAAATAGCTAAGAACCAACCAACGACCAAAGTGACAATTGGAATTAAAGCATTTCTAAACGCATGAGAGTAAATAACCACTTTTTCTTTTAAACCTTTTGCTCTAGCGGTTCTAATACAATCCATAGATAAAGCCTCAATCATGCTTGCCCTAACATATCTAGTCATGCCACCTAAAGAGCAAAAAGTCATAACAATCAAAGGAAGAGCTATGTAATACATCTTATCTACAAAATATGCAAAACCAGTTAAATTAGCACCAGCTGTTCCCATTCCACTAACTGGGAAAATAGGAATAAGAATTGCAAATAGAAAAATAAATAAAATCGCAGTAATAAACGAAGGCATTGAATACCCTATAATACTGCCTACTTGCACAGCAGTATCTCTTTTTGTTCCTTTTTTAACAGCACAGAATATTCCTAAAGGAATGGTTATGCCTAAGCCGAGAATTGTGGCAAAAATATTAACAAAAACCGTAGTACCCATAGGTTCTTTAATTACATCGAAAACAGCACGTTGCCCGTTTGAATAACTAACACCAAAATTACCCTGAAGAATACCTTGGAATTTTCCTTGTAATGGCATTACACCCAACCACATTAAGTATCTTTCGAATACATTATGGTCCATGCCTAATTTTTGAATGTAATAATTTTTTAGCGCTTCATATCCTTCTGGATCGTTTTTATAAGCCGCCTTTTGTTCACTAGCAAGCCAAGTAGCTCTATTAAACGGAATAGCGTTATATATCAAATACATTAAGAAGGATAAAAGAATAAATACTACCAGTATGTAGAATATTCTTTTTAACACATACTTTGCCATAAATTCTCCTTTCTGCCGCAAAACAAAACTTTTATAAAGTAGTTATTATATTATAATAACGATTATTATTAAGCAAGAAAAAAGGGACATAAAGTCCCTTTTACTATCTAATTCTTCAAGATATCGAATTATTGAGCGTCTTTACATGCACAGTAGAGGAGTGCATCAGCTGCGCCAAAGAATGGAGATGTCTTGTAGTTAACAATGTTAGCATTATATACATCGTAGTAAATGTTACAATAGAGAGGAATATCTGGTAATAATTCATTCCATCTAACCATGTAAGCATCAAACCATTTATTATATTCAGCTGTATTACCTGGTTTAACAGAATAGACCATTGCGAATGAGATATAGTTCATACCGAGTTTTCCATTAGATGCAGCAACTGCTTCATCATAACTCTTGCCTTGGTTAGCAGCTACGAACCATGAGAAGTCTGCATCGTATGGATCAGTCAATTTATTTGAGCTGTATGTGAAGTATCTGTCATACCAACTTGTAGTTGCGTTAAACATGTCACCATTATTACCAATCCAGTTATATGAATAATCATATACACCTGTATTCCAACCAGTAGCAAGGTTCAATAATCCATATGTTGGGCCTGGAGTGTAACCATATGAAGGTTCTCTATAAATTTCACCAAGTAATTTAGTGAAATCACCTTCTGTCTTAGTAATGTCAAGACCAGCTTGTTTAATATTGTTTCCTTTTTGTAATTTAGTAGTCAATAAGTCAGAAACTGGGTTGTCTTCAGTACAGAACCAGTTAATAACACATGGCATAAAGTAATCATCACCAACTTTAACTGTTTTGTATTCAACACCGCCAACAGTATCAACAGAAACTGCTGCGTAAGCTTTATTAACATCTGTTAATTTATCACCAGCAAGTTTCATATAACGAACTTGATCAACACCTGTGCCTGGTTTCCAATTAGCGCCTTGGTCAACACCTTGTGAGTTATAAGTCCAGCCAGCATCTGATAATGCTTTAGCAGCAGAAGCAGCATTAACATTATATTTATTTAATTTGCTTTCAAGATATGCTTCAGTATCTAAGTATGCTTGGAAATTAACTGAGTAAGGACCATTAACAATTGAGCCATAACCACCAGTGAAAGTATTTGCGAAGTCTGCTCTGTCTAAGCAATATGCAACTGCTTGTCTAACCTCTGCGTATGAAGTAGGGCCGAAGTCACATTCGAATTCGAGTTTACCATAGCCAGCTCTATCATAATGGTTCTCTTTAAATTTGCCATTAGAATCTTCTTTAACTTTTAATGCACTCTTAACTTCATCGCCACCAGTAATAGCTTCTAAGATATCAACTGTTCCAGTCTTTAAAGCTGCATTTTGAGTTTGAGAAATAACATGTTTATAAACAATTGTTTCAACATGTGGTTTTTGGCCTTCATAGTTACCAGCGAAATTTTCATTAATAACTAATGTACATTCTTTAGAAGTTGAATTCCAAACAGCAATTTTATATGGACCAGTAAATGCGAATTTTTCACTGTTTTCATATTGATTAGCTCTTAGGATTGCTGACATTTTATATGTATCAGTAGCACCTTCTTCAGTTACTTTTTCATAGAATTTCTCTGTTAAATATGCACCATTACCATCATCTTTGATATCAGCATCACCAATACACATTTTGATATCATAAGGCGATACAGCACCTAATGTATCAGCAAAATAATAAGGATAATATCCTGCATCACCAGAAATTAAGATTGAGAATTTATAATCTCCTAATAAGCGAAGACCAGCGAATTCTTTTTTAATATCAGCACCAGCATTTGTGCCATCATATTCAGCACGTGCTGCTTGACCAACGATGGATTGTCCGCCAGTATCAACACCAAACGCTTCTTTTGAAACAGGTGTGCTCATAGCAAGAATATATGCTAAGAAGTTTTTAGCTTTTAATTCAGAACCATCTGATAATTTCAATCCTGGATTAATTTCAATAGTAACTTCTAAATCCTTGCCGCCTCCAGCAGAGTCTTTTTCAACCTCAGTGTGAGACTTAACAACAGTTTTGTTCCAAACATAATCACCAGCTTTATTAAGTTCCATTGTGCTATAACCAGATATTAAATGCTTAATATCTTGATCAGAAGCACCAGCTGAAGATTTGCCCAAACCTGCCCAACGGAAGTCGCCAGACAATTGAGTACCATTACCTAAAATAACTTTACCACCGACTTTATAGTCGTTGCAAAGTGCACCACCTTTGTCAAGTTCTGCAGCAGTATCGGCTTGATCAGTAGGATTATCGTCACCACATCCGGCCATACCGAGAATACAGAATGATGATAAAACAGCAATTGCTAGTTTTCTTTTTTTCATTTGTTTTCCTCCTGTAGTGAACCGATTTCCTTATAAGATCTGACGTCTTTACTTGGTA
>JAILIF010000021.1 GCA_024695405.1 Bacilli bacterium | reverse complement strand
CAAATACATACTTTTAATTAAGAAATATGCATTTAAAATTTTAGTTTTTTTTAAAAACATTTAAGCGTCTAGACTCTTTTGAACTAATTTATTTAAACGTTTTTTATAATCTTTTTCATCAAAAGCAACATTATTCTTTTGACTGTTATAGATGCAGATTAACAATTCTGAAGCTATACACTCTCTAGCTTTATTAGCACCTAACTGATTAGATAACTTTTTAAAAGCATCTTTTACATAACTAAGATTCTTTACCTGCTCATCAACAGCTCCTAATATTGCCACATTAAGTCTGCGGTTGAATGTATCGGATTCATTATAATCCTTTAGACATACTTTTGTTTCTTTAATGAATTCTTTTTCACTTTTCAGAATACTCTTATAATTTGCATTAAATTCATCGTCTAATATTTTATTTGCTTCTTCTATATCAATTGGCAAATCAAAATCACTGTATTTATCTATTGCTAAGTTCCATGGTTTGCATATGCCTTTATCATAATCTTCTTTGTTGAAATCTTTATCTATTTCTCCATTGAACAGAGCATATAAAGTAGTAATATTGTCTTCCCAAATTCCTTGACCCGCACCTTCTAATAAGATGATGTCTTTATTTGATTCAACTTCCACTAGTTTTTTATAACGTTTACAATCAAAATTCCATCCATCTCCAGTATCGTACTCGAAACAGAATTTTTCAGGAAGATCGTATAACTTATAATTTCCTAAATGTTTATATCCATCAAAAGGTTCTTCCATAAAGCCTGCTTGAACATATGATTTTTTATCTGATGTCGTAATTAAAAAGCAATGTTCAAAAGCAGCTTCGACAGAAGTGCCTAACATAATAGCAAATTTAAACAAGTCGGGATTCCCCTTTACAAGAATAACTCGATAAAACCTACCTTTTGGTCCATATTTAAAATCTAATCTTATTTTTGTGTAATTCATAAACTATCACTCCCGCTCACTTTTTTTATTCTTAAATTTCATTTATAAAAATAAAATATCTTATTCTGTATCAATTTAAAATATCTTTTGAATTTAAGTGTTTTATAACCTGTTAGCTTTCAATTGATGCCGTATTATTTTTTTAATATAAATATTTTAAAAAGCAGACTTTTTGTGTGTCTACTTTTAAATTAGTAATAACCTTACGTATAAAGAATCACACGCAACAATCTAATTGAATAATTTCTCTATAAATTTTTGTCTTTCATCGTCAAGATAATCATAGAACCCATATAAATTAACTACAGCAGTTTTTATATTTTCCAAATTTATAGTTTTATCTTCACTTATGATATTCGCTATATCTGTAATATCGTCCTTATAATTTCTAAACGAAACTAATTTCATTGCTACCAAATATTCGCTTGATATTGTTCTAACTGTTAAGACATTTTTAAATTCTTTGTAAAATGCTGAATATTGGATAATTTTTGGTGAGAAAGAAGGTGTTCTAATAAAGTCTTTATTTAACCATCCTACTGGTAAATTCAATTTATCAGCAACATTATTTATAGCTTGTTTCAATACATCCGAAACAAAATAAGCATCTACATCGTATGAACTAGGGCGAAAATTATAATTAAGCAAAATAGATGCGCCACCCACAATAATAATTTCTAGTTTTCTTGTACACTTTAAAAGTTTTAACTCCTTAGCAAGTTCGTTCAAATATAAATCCAAATTTTCTTTTGTAAACTTAAAACTAGGCGACATTTTCTAAATCACTTTCAATAATATTGAATCTTTTAAACTGAGGTATTGCCTCTTTTAGAGCTTTTCTCTTATATGAATTAGTTTTAAACACTTTATCAAGCAAAAGAATTCCAGAAGGAAAAATAGGTTCCAATAGGCTCAATGAGCGATATTTATCAAATTCTTTGTACCTCTTTAAACCATTTTGATCACAAATATAATCAATGAAAGCCAATAAGTAAAAAGCTTTAGCATATTCTTTATTGTTATAAAAATTATTTATGTAGTTATTTAACAAAATTTCTTCAATGAAGCTTTCATAATTATTTTTTTTATAACTATGACAAATACTGCTTTTA
>JAILIF010000011.1 GCA_024695405.1 Bacilli bacterium | reverse complement strand
GGATTCCTTGAAGTATGGGTAAAAAGAATAAGAAACAGAAAGACGATTTAGAAATTAAAGATAATAAAAAAGATCCTAACAACGAAGGAAAAGTCGAAGATAAGGATAAAGTCAGTATCAAGAAAACTTTCAGAGATACTGGAATTATCATGGGCGTGATTGTTGCTTTTGTTGGTATTCTTGTTTTTGCTAATAGGGATGCTTTTAATGCTGAAGCTCAACAAGCTGCAGATAATGACAAGAAAGACAATGAAGTTGTTGAAGCTGATTCTGAAATCGCATATAAGAATTTATGCACTTTAGCAAATAAACAATTGATAAGTGTTAAGAATTTAAACAAAGATCTTGAATATGTAAGTGGACTTTTATCTCTTGTTTATTCTAATAGTAAAGTTACTTATTGTGCTTTAGGTAATAAACAAGCTGGAAGTAGCTATCTTGTTAAAGTTACAATGCAATATATCTTTAACGATGATGATTCATTCATTTTTAAAATGACAAATCTTGATATGATGAGTGCGGTCATCACTTATTCTGTTACAACTGAAGTAATGAACGTCTTTAATGATGAAAACATTAACAACAAATTTGACGATAAAATAAATACCACTCTTCCTTTATATGATATGGATAAAGTTTATAGACATATACCATATAGAGCAGATGGCAGTGAACAAACATTCTTCTCTGTTACATATGCTGGAACAGACTTAAAGATTCATTCTATTAATGAGATGGCATATAACAGCTTAAGCGATGATTTCACGATTGCAGATGAGTATACAGCTGATCCTACTTTGGATGAAAAGATGTATGCATTATTAGGAATGATTCTTGAACTTGAATAAACTAACTGGATTGGGCTCGCCTTATAGCGGGCCTTTATTTAAATTATCTATTTATTAGTGAAACAAGTTAGACTTTTTCTTATAATTTTTTTATGAGACATTCAATAAAGGCCATTTTGTATCAGGGCATCATCGAAAGAAAATGGGTTAATATTTCCTATGTAAATAAAGATGACGATAAAACAGATTATTACATTGGAATTAAAAGTGTTGATCCTACTAAGGATATTATTTCTTGTGATATCTATAATCCCTATAATGCTAATAAATTGATAGATAAAGATGATTTAATAATTAAAATCTCTAGAATAAAAAACGCTAAAGTATTAGATCAAAGTTATTATCCAACTCCAGAAAAATTATTAACTGAAGTAAATGAAAATATGCTTCTACAAAATTATCTAGATGTTACATCTTTTGATAATAATATTTTGGCGTACATTTCGGATTGCTATAAGTATGATAATGACCCTTGTATAAAAGAAAGTATCATGCTGGATGGTATAGATTTAAAAGAGTTAAGTAAGAGTCGCGTTGTCCAATTAGACGAAAACCAATTTGCTATGCTTATTGCAAAACTATTTATAAAGAAGAATAAAGTCGATTACTCATTAACGCGTTTTGCTACTTTAGCGATTAACTCTTTTTCTATTGATATTGAGAAAAGAAGTTATGTTGTTGCGTATAGGGTTCTTAAACTAAATTTCAAGAATAGAACTTTATGCATGGAAGAAGATACAGTTATCAATAAATCCTTCTTAATTGAAGAAGATAAAAAAGTCACTTTAAGTACATATTTAGATATATCACAAGAAGAATTCATTGCGAATTATGCTAAGAATAAACGCGAATATATAGAGATGATAAACGAAAATTTCCATAACGGTGAGATCGTTAATACTAGACCATTCATCTTCATTCAAGAAAGAACTTCTAATGCTAGTGTTGAGAGAACGTTCGAAGCAATTAGCCTTATGGAAAGCGAAAAGAAGCTGTCATTTCCACTAAAATCATTTTTTGGCAGAGCTAGACCGTGGGTAGATAATTCACAAGATCCAAATATTGTTGTATTTAATAGAAATAAAGTTAATATTGATCAGCTTAGAGTTATTTATAATTCCATGGTTAATCACGTGACTTTTGTTAAAGGTCCTCCTGGAACAGGAAAAACTGAAACAATTTTTAATGTTTTATTGAGTGCATATGCAAATAATAAGAATGTTTTGGTATGTTCAAATAATAATCATCCTGTTAATGATATCTTTGAAAAGATGGTAAATTCTTTTTCTAGAAAGAATGCAGAAACTGGAGAAATAGAAAAAGTTAATTTCCCTATTATTAGAATTGGTAATAACGAAGAGAATTTTAATACACTCATAAGATTAAAATTTATTCTTGATTATGCTCAAAAGAATAGAAAAATTTTCACTCAAGATAGCTTCACAGAACAAACGAAAAATAAATTGATGAAAGGTTATAGTGAGTTAAGGAATTTATTAAAAGCTTACGAAATAAAAGTCGAAACTCAAGAAACCGCAGATAAGTTACTTTCATATAGAAGCTTTGCTATATCTGATAAGGTCATCGAACAAATTGACAAGCATTATCAAATTCAACTTGATAAAGCGAACGAGATAAAACAAATTACCGATAAAGAAGTTGCACAATACACAATAAGTGCAAACGAGGATACAAATTTCCAAAATTATATTTTCTACTCAGCTTTAGGCAAATTTAAAAAACTACTTTCAAGTCCATATAAAGACTTACGAGAAATAATAGAGTCGGATGACACTGAGAGCGCTTCTATAAAACTTAACAAGTATTTAAGGGAAGACGAAAATTTAAAGAAGTTTCTTAATGTTTTTCCTATTGTTGTTTGTACAAATTTATCTTGTGATAAGTTAGGCTCTCCAAGTTCTCATTTTGACTTATGCATTATGGACGAGGCTGGACAATGCAATATTGCTAATTCTTTAATTCCTATTGTTAGAGCAGATGATTTGTTACTAGTTGGCGATACTAACCAGTTACAACCTGTCACGGTTTTAGAGACTAATGTTAATGATGATTTGATGAATAAATATGGAATAAAGAACGAATACAATTACATAAATAATTCAATTCTTTCTACTTATCTTAAAAAGGATAATAATTCTAAATCTATTCTACTTAGATATCACTATAGATGTGGAATGAAAATTGCTGATTTTATCAACAATAGATATTATGAGAAACAACTCAAGTTATTAAATGAAACAAAAGGTAATTTGGTCTATGTTGATGTTGAAAACAATCAAAGAGCTGAAGAAAGAAACTCATATGATAGTGAAGCGAAAGAAATAGTAAAAATTATCAAAGAAGGCAAATATAAAGATGTAGGTATTGTTACACCATTTGTTAATCAAGCAGCGCTTATAAATATGTATCTTAGTTCTAACGGAATTACTGATGTTAAAGCAGGAACTATACATACTTTGCAGGGGAGTGAAAAAAGTACAATTATTTTCTCAAGTGCTTTGTCTTTAAAAACAAGTAAGAAAACTTTTGAATGGATTAAAAATAATCATGAATTAATCAATGTTGCTGTTACTAGAGCAAAGAAAACATTGATTTATGTTGGAGATAAACAAGCAATTGATTTATTAAGTAAAGATGATGAGAAAGATAAACCAAACGATATAAAAACTCTTTCAGATTATGTATTTAATAATGGTGAAATAGTTGTCCCTAAGAGCGATGTTGTTATTAACTATGATTTCTCCAATAATAGCGAGAATGAAAAAGAATTCTTTGCAACTATAACGCCATATTTCAATAAAAGAAATTCGAAGATGAGAATAGAACGTAATGTTCCTGTTAAAGACGCAATTAAAAATATTAAAGAAGAAGACTTGAAAATTATAGGAAAAAAAGAATTCGATGTTATAGTTCAGGCTGGTGAGGGTTTATTAACAACAAGATATAGAACTATAGTAGTTTTTGAAGTAGATGGGGGAGAACATATTGGTTCAAAAGAAACCGCAAGAAGAGATAGAGAAAAAGAATTAGTATGTCAGCTTTATAATATCAAGTTGATTAGAATCGCTAATTCTCAAGTAAAAGATTACGAATTAATCATCAGATTGTTTGAAAGCATTATTAAAAAAATTCCGGATTTAGAAAACACTTTTGAACAAATCAGTTTATTTGGTGAATAAATATATTTTAAATTTTAATTTACAAATGCTATATTATTTACACTTATGAAAATAATTTTGAACAATTTTGCTAAAATAAAAAAAGCTGAAATTAATGTTGATGGAATTACTGTAATTGCAGGAAAAAACAATAGTGGAAAATCAACTATTGGAAAAGCAATTTTTTCATTTTTTTATGCTTTCAAAAATTTGAAAAAAGAAATTTTTAAAATTAAAAGAGAATTCTTTATGAATTCGCTTCAAGAATTCTTTTATTATGGCAATGACCGTGATTTAAATTTGCAAAAACATGCTCATTATTATTTTCCACCTTCTTCAAAGGAGCATCGCTTTTTAAGAGAAATTAAATTAAGCTTACACAATAATCTTTTCGATGATAATTTTAACGCTGATAGAGTAAAAGATATTCTCGAAACATATAACAAGTATTTTAAAGATTATAATGTTAATTTTGAAGATTGCTTAGAGCGTGCAATTTCTAGTTTAAAACAAGTTGATGATTTCCAAATTACTAAATCTGTTATAGAAGATAAATTTAATAATGTTTTCGATGGTCAATTATGTAATTTTAATAATAAAGAAGATGCTGATTTATCTTTTGAAATAAAAAACGGCATTTTTTCTATTGATTTCGTTAAAAATAAAGTTAAAAATTTTGTTCAACCATTTGCTATTGAACATGATGCTTTTTTGATAGACAATCCTTTAATTTTAAATAAATTATCAAACAAATATGGTTTATTTACTAGTGATGAAAATTACGCGGTGGAAAGTATCATTAGTTCTATAAATATGTCTTTTACGACTAAGAAGAAAACAAGCATCTCTTCAATTGTAGCCAAAGAAAAAATGGATCAATTAATTGATTCCCTTGATAAAGTGGTAGGCGGTGAAGCAATTAATACCGACGAGGGAATAATGCTTATGGAAAATAAAAATGGTTCTCCTACTTCCTTTAAAAATGTTTCTTCAGGTTTAAAAGCTTTTGTTCTTTTAAAACTATTGATTGAATCAGAGATTATTAAGGATAATGATTTTTTAATTTTGGATGAACCGGAAGTTCATTTACATCCTGAATGGCAAATTGAGTACGCAAGAATTATTGTTATGCTTCAAAAACTATTCAATTTAAATATTGTTATTACTACTCATAGTAGAGATTTCTTGGAAGCAATTGAATTGTATAGCAAAAAGTATAATATTTCTAATAAGTGCAATTTTTATATTTCAGTCGAGAACGATAATGAGATTTCGTTTAAAAATTTAAGCGATAATCCAGATGAGCTATATAGACAATTAATCACCCCTGCTAAGGTTTTAGACAAATTAAGATTCGAATTAGAGGATAATGATTAATTTATGTCTTTATTTGATTTGTTTGTTAATCAATTAACATCTTTTTTTAAGACTTATAATCCAAGTTTTAATTGTCTGGATACTCTTCAAAATTCGTCTTATGACGAAGACAAAAAAGTATTTTTAATTAATCTGGATAGTTATAATGGCATGAATGTTGTTTCAATGGACAATGTTGTGAAAGATGGTTATGTGAAATTAAAAAATGATCCCCCAACAAAGCACGTTCCTTCTTCTGTTGACGCTTTTTTAATTGATAGCAATAATGAATGGTATTTTATCGAGTTTAAAAATAGAAAGATTTCTAAGTGCAAAGATAATTTAGAAAAGAAAGGGCTGAATAATATTTTAGTTTTAATCGATACTTTTAAAATTGCATCAAAAAATATGGATGTTTGCTTTGATAACGATAATCCTATCGATTTTATAAAACAACATTGTACTTATATTGTTGTTGTTTCAGAAGATCTTGATTCATACAGTTATGAGCAAGTAAGAAGTGCTGATAATTTAAATGAAGTTTATACTCCAGAATGCCTTGAAAAATTAAAATATTTTTATTTTAAAGATGCTTTTGTATATACACCTGAGTTTTTTGAACGTAGGTTTTTAAAAAAATTTAATTATTAGTTTTTAAACGATTGCAAAATCCCAATCGATTTGTTGTGATTTTGCAACTTACTGTAGTAATTCAGTAACTTACTATGATAGGTATTGAATAATATCTATAATATTTTATAGTGGTCATGGAGAGAAGAATGATTAAAGTAAGAGTGGAGACTATTGATAGTAACGAAACTGAAGAAATAGTTATTAAGTGTCATGAGATTAACGCTGAAGTTTTAGAGATAATGAAGAAACTTCAAGTTAATGATTCTAGACCTACTTCTTTAGTGGGCACTAAGGATGAACAAATATACACAATAAAATTAAAAGATATTCTCTATATTGAAGCTACAGAGAATAAGACTTTTATTTATTGCGCGAATGACTTCTTTGAATCTAAGTTAAAACTATATGAAATAGAAGAATTATTAAGAGGTACTCCTTTCTTTAGATGTAGTAAGTCTATGATATTACATGCTTCTAAGATTAATTATGTTTCTCCAGCGTTTAACGGACGCTTTGAAGCTAGGATGATAAATGATGAGCGAATCATCATTTCTCGTCAGTATGTGCCTGAATTAAAGAAAATTCTAGGTATATAAAGAAAGGAGATATTGTAGAGAGTTATGAATAAAGATAAAGAATTTATAAAAGCAGCATTTAAAGATGTTATTACTCAATTCCAAGTAATTACTGTTCTCCTTTTATTCTTATTAGGCATGTTGGGTTTTATTTCATATCTTGCTAATGGAGATATAGCGCAGTCATTTGATTGGGTATTTCCTTTCCAAGTATTTGGAATATCTATACCTACATCATTGTGTACATTAGTGTTTATGTCTAAACATGAATTAACTAAGAATGAGTTTATTGTTAGATGTGTTATTCACTTGGTATTATTACTAGTTATTGTATTTGGAGAAGGATTCTTATTTAAATGGTGGAGAGAACCTTCTGGAATGATTACTGTAGCGATTATATTTATTATCATTTATGTAGGTGTATGGATTATCACCACAATGATTGATAAGAAAC
>JAILIF010000073.1 GCA_024695405.1 Bacilli bacterium | reverse complement strand
ATAGTTTTTATTTTGATATCTAATTATAGTACATTTACTTAAAACTTGTTTTAATATTCATAAATCACTACAATACTCTTATTATGAGAATTGGAATCGATATTGGCTCTACGACAATTAAATGTATCGTATATGATAATAACTTAAATATTATTCATTCTTCTTATGAGAGACATTATTCTCACATTCAAGAGAAGTTAATTAAAGTTCTTAAAGACATCAAAAATACATGTTATGTAGATGATGCTTATTTAGCTATATCTGGATCTGCTGGTATGGGTTTAGCTACAGACTTAGGAATTGAATTTGTTCAAGAGGTATATGCGACTAGAGTAGCAGTTAATAAATATATTCCTGGAACAGACTGCGTTATCGAACTTGGTGGAGAAGACGCTAAGATTTTATTTTTATCTGATGGACTAGAAGTAAGAATGAATGGTTCATGTGCTGGTGGTACCGGTGCATTTATTGATCAAATGTCTACTTTACTTAATGTTTCTATTGATGATTTAAATGCAGTCGCTAAAGAACACGAAAAAGTTTATAACATCGCTTCCAGATGTGGAGTATTTGCTAAAACAGATATTCAACCTTTATTAAATCAAGGTGCTAAAAAGCAAGATATAGCTGCTTCTATTTTTAAAGCAGTTGTTAATCAAACTATTGGTGGACTTGCTCAAGGTAGAGAAATTAAAGGTAAAGTTGTTTATCTTGGTGGACCATTAACATTCTTAAGTGAATTAAAAGCTAGTTTTGATGAATCTCTTAAAGTAGATGGAGTAACTCCAGATCATTCTTTATATTTCGTATGCTTTGGTGCAGCTTTAACTGCTAGCGAAAATATTGCTTTGGATGATTTAATTGAAAGAATCACTAATTATGTTCCTAAAGAAGAATATTCTTATTCGCTCCCTTTGTTTAAAAATGAAAAAGAATTACAAGAGTTTAGAGATAGACACGCTAAAGCTATTGTTGAAAAAGTAGATTTTCAAAATAGCAAAGCTCCTTATTATTTAGGTATTGATAGTGGTTCAACTACATTAAAAGTTTGTTTAATCGATGATGACAATAAAATAGTCTATTCTTCATATTGTTCTAATAAAGGTAATCCGGTTGATTTATTAAAAGGATTTCTTTTAGAAATATACGCACTTGATGAGCGTATTGATATTAAAGGAGCGGTATCTACTGGATATGGTGAAGAATTAATTAAACAAGCCTTTAATTTAGATGATGGTCTAGTTGAAACAATGGCCCATTTTGAAGCGGGTAAGAAATTTAATCCAGATGTAGATTTTATTATTGATATTGGTGGTCAAGATATTAAGTGCTTCAAAATTGAACATGGTGTTATAACTAATATTTTCTTAAATGAAGCATGTTCTTCTGGATGTGGGAGCTTCTTACAAACTTTTGCATCTGCTTTAGGATATGATGTAGCTGAGTTTTCTAAGATTGGTTTATTAGCGCCTAAGCCTGTTGATTTAGGCTCTAGATGTACCGTTTTTATGAATTCTTCTGTTAAACAAGCTCAAAAAGATGGCGCTACTATTGATAATATTTCTGCTGGTTTATCAATTAGTGTTGTTAAAAATGCTTTATATAAAGTTATTAGAACAACATCTAAAGATACTTTGGGTAACAATATTATTGTTCAAGGTGGAACTTTCTATAATGAAGCTGTTTTAAGAGCTTTTGAACGCGAACTTAATAAGAATGTTATTAGACCTAATATATCTGGAATTATGGGTGCTTATGGTGCAGCGCTTTATGCTAAATCATTAAATTTAGATAAATCTACAATCTTAAATAAATCTGAAATAGAAAACTTTACAAAAACTACAATACAAACTAAATGTGGCCTATGTGGAAATCACTGCACATTAACTATTAATACATTTAACGGAAAGAATAAGTTTATTTCAGGTAATAGATGTGAAAAGCCTACAACTAAAAAGAAAGTAGACAGTTCTTTAAATATTTACGAATACATTAGAAATAAATTAATGTCTTATGAACCAATCGAAGGAAATAGGGGAACAATAGGCATTCCTATGGCGCTTAATATGTATGAACTATATCCTTTCTGGTACACACTTTTCACTAAACTTGGTTATAAAGTAGTTAATTCAGGATTTTCTACAACAAAAACATATATTGAAGGCCAAAATACAATTCCTAGTGATACAGTGTGTTTCCCTGCAAAATTAGTTCATGGACATATAGATAAACTTATTTTAGAAGGATGCAAAAATATATTTTATCCATCATCTAGTTATAATCTTGATGAACATATTTCTGATAACCATTATAATTGTCCGATTGTTGCTTATTATCCAGAACAAATTCATAACAATGTTAAAAAGACATTAGATGTTAATTATATTTATGATTATATTTCTTTAAACGATAGAGATTTCTTTAAGAAAAGAATTGTTAATATCTTAAGAAAGATTACTTCTGATTTATCTAAAAAAGAAATTTATGTAGCGGTAGATGAAGCATACAAAGAATTAGAAAATTACTATTCTGATATACATAATCAAGGTCAAGAAATTATCAAAAAAGCTAGAGAACAAGGTAAAGATATATTTGTGTTATGTGGTAGACCTTATCACGTTGATCCTTTAATTTGTCATGAAATAGATAAATTAATTAATGGTTATGATAAAGCAGTTATCAATGAATTATGTCTATCATATTTAGAAGATAAAGAAACTAGAAAAGTATTAAACCAATGGACATATCACGCAAGAATGTATAACGCTGCAAGATATGTATGTGAAAACGATGATATGAATGTTGTTCAACTTGTTTCTTTTGGCTGTGGACTTGACGCTATTACAACTGATGAAATAAAAGATATCTTAGAATCAAAAGGTAAGATATACACTCAAATTAAGATTGATGAAATCACTAATATGGGTGCAGTTAGAATTAGACTTAGAAGCTTATTTAAAGCGTTAGAAAGGATTAAAAAGTATGGAAAATAATTATCCTATTTTCACTAAAGAAATGGTAAAAGACTATACAATCTTAATCCCATCTATGCTTGATACACATATGATTTTATTTGCACGTGTTTTACAAAATTGTGGATATAAATGTAAAGTTTTAGATAACTTTGATGGAGTATGTGAAGTGGGACTTAAATATGTTCATAATGACACATGCTATCCTGCTACTTTAGTTATTGGTCAATTCATTGACGCTCTCAATAAGATGGAAGATACTTCTAAGGTCGCTTTAATTCTTACTCAAACTGGTGGTGGTTGTAGAGCGTCTAACTATATTCACTTATTACGTAAAGCTTTAATAAAAGCTAATTATGGACATGTTCCAGTTATTTCTATATCAATGCAAGGACTTGAAAAGTCTGGATTTAAAATAACTTTCTCAATGGTTCAAAAGTTATGCGCTGCATTACTATATGGAGATTTAATAATGTATCTTCATAATAAAACTAGAAGTAGTGAAATTAATAAAGGTGACACTAAAGAGTTAGTTAATAGATTATGTAAAGAACTCGCGGATAAATTAGAACACGGAATTGGTATTACTAAGAAAAATTTAAGAAAGAATTTTAAATATATTATTGATGAATTTAGTAAGATTCCTTTAGATGACACTCCAAAAATTAAAGTGGGTATTGTTGGAGAAATTTATGTTAAATATGCTTCTTTAGGAAACAATAACTTAGAAGAATTTTTGGAGTGTCATCTAAAGGAATCTTACTAAATTCATCAATAATATATTTAA
>JAILIF010000071.1 GCA_024695405.1 Bacilli bacterium | reverse complement strand
CCTATGGTGCAAATAACGCCTCCAGTTTAGCATTATTAAGAAAAATAAAACGCGATAAAGGTAATTTAACAAATGAATATCATTTTATTATGCCTTATAACATTCATTTCAGATTTGATGAAAGTTTAGTTAAAGAAATGTATTAACTGTGGATTATGCATTAAAAAATGTCAGATGAATAATATCTGCCGAAATAAAGACGGAAAAATCAAATTCCATTCACACTGCATGATGTGTATGAATTGCACCTTAAACTGCCCAAAAGATGCGATTAAGATGGGATTATTCAATTCATGGAGAGTAAATAAACCTTATAACTTTAACGAAATAGAAAAAATAACACTTAAAGAACCGATTATTAACGAAAGCACAAAAGGATTCTTTAAGTGTTATATAAAAACTTATGAACAAATAAAAGCTCGCCATAAGGAACTTTTTGGCGAGTAATTATTTTATGAAACTTGTTCAACATTATTTTATGCTTTAATAAATTTATAACTAGTTTTTGAATAGTATTCCTCTTCAGCTTCTAAAACTATTGAAGGAAAATTATCATGATGGATAGCATCAGGAAAATCTTGCGCTTCTAAACAAATATGAGCACTATTATCATTATAAATTTGCAAGCCTACTCTATCTGTATAAACTTCACATGTAATGCCAGAAGTATCTCCAGATAATTCTGCAACTTTTCTATATCCTTCACCATTTAAAACGACATTAGTATCATTATCGCCTTGGTATGTTTTTTTAGTTGTGTAATCTAATTTATTAATTCCAGTGACAGAAGCAATTTCACCAGTAGGAATTAAATCATTATCTGCTTTTGTATATTTATCAGCATCAACCCATAATTTATGATCTTTAATTGCACCTAAATTCCAGCCACTTTGAACACCATTTAAATTCATATATAAGTGATTAGTTGGATTAAATAATGTTTTAGCATCACTCTTAGCTCTATATTCAATATCCAATGTCCCATCAGTTTTCAACGTATATGTAGTTGAGATATGCATATTACCAGGGAATCCTTGCTCTTTATCAGGAGAATAGTATTCAAAAACAATCTCGTGCGCTGTTTGTTTAGTCTTAGACCAGACTAAGTCTTGTGCCATATTGTTATATCCACCATGTAAAGTATGTTTTCCGTTATTTTTTGTTACGTTGTAGGTTTTTCCATCCAATTCAAAAGTACCATTTGCAATTCTATTAGCGACTCTAATAGGTACAAATCCATTTTCTGCGATTTTTAAATTACCAAAATTTACAGAATCAATTTTTGCACCTTTATTAGTGAATTTAATGCATAATCCATTTTCAATAGATAATTGCATGTCAACAAATGGCTCATCATGATCTTCTTGCTCTTCTTCATTGCTGTTATCATTATTTTCATCGTTATCATTGTTATCAATGTTCTCGTTATTATCAATGTTCTCGTTATTATCGGTGTTTTGAGAAATGTTATTTGTTTCAATGTTTGTAATTTCATTGTTTTTATTTTTGCCGCTTGAACAGGCTAAAAGTGCAAATAATGCAACTAAAAATGAAGTTGTTTTTACTATTTTTTTCATAACTACCTCTATATATCTACCGAATATTTTATTATCTTTTATCGTTAAATCAAAATAAAAACGGTTTTCATTGTTCATTAATGAACTTTGAAAGCCGTCTATTTTAATTGTATTTAATTATTCAATAACTTCTATTGGATTAACCCAAGAAAAGACAATTTCATCCAAATAACAAGCGCCGTGGTTACTTCTAATACCAACATAAGCATAATCAGCATCGAAATCATCAAATATGCTAACGTCTCCATCTTTTGTAACTTCGCCTACTTTAGTAACATTTGTAGCGTTGCTGTTATACATATCTGCAACAGTAAATGGTTCATTGCTTGCATAGATTTCAATCTTTTGACCTGCTGTAGTACTTGAATTCCAAACAATACCAATTGCATCAATAATGCCACCAGACTTAGTAGTAACAATGCCAGAATTATTATTCTTTGATCTGATTTGAATTCCTGCTCCAGAAGCCATGTTGCCATTATATTCTGCACCTGATTCTCCTACAGCAGTATGATTAGCATAGCTAGTATTACCATCAACTAAGCCGAATGAACTTTGTGAAAGAGAATCGCCTTCAAGATCTAATTCAACAGGAATGTTGCTTACAACATTATCATATAATTCAAGATAGATATCTAAATATTTATTTTCTTCTTCATAAGTAACAGAAATAGAAATTTTTTGTGCCTCATTAGTGTAATAATCATATCCGCCTTCATCAGTGTAGAAATACTTATAACCTGCTTCGTTTAATATGCCTAGATATGTTGCTAAAGCACCTTCAGGAGCAGGAATAAAGATTGCAAGATATTCATAATAAAGATCAAGTTCTGTTTCATATAAATCGGCACCTTCGTACTTAGGAACATCTTCATTTAATTCGAAATAGTCTAAGTATTCATTAACTAAATCTTCTGGCCAATCATAGTAGAAAATATCATAAATCTCTAAAACAAATGTACCAGTACCATTAACGTTATTTGAGTAATCACCATAATATGAATCATATGTCCCACCATAGAAACGTACAAATGCATATCTAGTTCCTTCTTCAGTTTCGATAGTTTTCTTATAACAGTAGTAATAATATCCATCAGTATTGGATTCGTCATCAAGTCTGCCTAAATCTTCCCAAGTGTCATCGAATAATTCAGCGTAAGAAGCAAGCAATTCTTTAGAACAATTTGGTGCTGTTTTAACAGCGGTTTCAATTTGTTCATTATATCTTAAGAAGCTTTCGTTTTCGATATTCATATATGGAACATCAACACCATGGAAATATGTATCTAAAACTGCCTCTTCATCTTCTGACCAATTAGCTTTTTCTGGATCATATGGATCATCATTAGTGTTACCATTATCTTCTTCATAATAGAAACCAATAACGATATCTAATGAACCATATTCATCATCGTATCTTACAGCAATAGAAATTTCTTCTTTTGTGTTTGTGTAGTATAAATATCCATATTCATCAGTGTCGTATAAGTAGTAATTAAGTTCTTCTAATGCTTCTACATATGTAGTAATGGAAGTATCATCAGTGTAACAATAGATATCTACACGGCCAAGCATGTAGAGAGAATAATCAATTTCATAAACAGCAGCGCCATTGAATGCTGGAACTACATCAGTAAGTTCATAATCTTCTAAAACAGATGCTACGTCTTCTTCCGGCCATTCATAAATGAAAGGATCATAGATTTCCATAACAAATGAACCGCTACCATCACTAGTAACAAAAGATTCGCCGTTTTCTTTGCAACCTTTACCATATAAAGAAACGATTACAAATCTATCGCCAGATTCAGTGACAACGCACGTTCTAAATGCATATCCGTATCCCTCTTCTTCGGAATCATCGTAATCATCATCGTAATCATCATCGTCTTCATCTTCAAAATCATCCAGAGCATCACCTAATCTAGGAGCACTCATAATATTTCCTGAATCAACGGGGGTAACAATTAGTCCTTCATCATCTTCTTCTTCATCATCGGATTCGTTTAAATTAATCCAATCATTATCAAACAATGCTGCATAACTATCTAAAAGTTCAGCAGTACAAACTGGAGCAGTTTTGAATGCATAGCCATCATTTAAATCCATATCCAATAATGTTTCGCCATCAATGTACATATATGGAACGTCTGCGCCATAGAAGAAAGAATCGATAATTTCTTTTTCGTCTGCAGCCCAATCGGTTTTTGCAGGATTTTCGCCTTGGTTTCCTTGATTATTTCCACCTTCACCGCCTTGGTTGTTTTGATTCTCGTTTCCTTCGTTACCTTGGTTTTCATTACCCTGGTTTTCGCCACCTTCGTTACCTTGGTTTTCGTTTCCACCATTACCTTGGCCGCCTTCGTCGCCTTCGTTACCTTGGTTTTCGTTTCCACCTTCATAACCTTCGTTGGAATTGTTGTTATTATCGGTGTTATTTTCCCCGGCGTCGTTTCCACTATTTGAATCAATTACTCCGTTGTCGGCAGTTTCACCATTTTCATTAACATTATCACTGTTTTTAATTGTAGATTTTGACGTTTCTCCGTCTTTACATCCAGTCACTAACATTCCTGACAACGCTAATATTCCTAACAATTTCTTTAATTTTTCCATAAAATCTAGTCCTTTTTAAAAATATTGAAATAATACTACACTAATGCATACACGTACGCAAGAAAAACAAACAAAAACAGGGAAAATCCTGTTTGTGTTTATATTTAATTTATTGTACAGCTGGATCTCCAGGCTCTTCTGGTTCTTCAGGATCTCCAGGTTCTTGTGGATCAGCTGGGTCTGCAGGGTCAGCTGGATCTGCTGGATCAGCAGGTACAACTGGCTCTGGAACTGTCCATGCAACTACGATTTCATTAATAATAACGTTTCCTTCTTCAGTTCTGAAACCAATATATGCGAATTCTGTCTCAAATACAGTTTCTGCAACGTATCCTTCTTCTTCGTCATATGTTAATTCAGCAATCTTAGTTAAACCTTTTGCATTATTTTCATCAAACATATCTTCTACAGTAAATGGTTCATTAGAGCCATAAACGACAAGAGTACGATCTGCTGGGCTATCTTCACTAAATGTAACTTTAATAGCATTTACAGTACCAACTGATTCTGTAACAACAAGACCAGCTTGGTTGCTAGTATTTAATCCAATACCATCAGCGGATGATGCAACACCACCATATTTAGCACCAGATGCGCCTACTGCTTCATATTGTTTATATGAATCATCTGCCGAATCAAGAGCTAATGCTTCGCCATTGATTACATCACCTGTAATTTCAAGTTTTGGAGCTAAGTTAAGTAAAACAATGTACATAAATCCATAAGCAGAAGCATATCCTAATAAAATGCCAATATCTTCATATGGAGGCATGACCATAAGGAATCCTTGTTCATTTCTACCTAAAAATGTATATCCAGAATCATATACTAATGCATTCATCAATGCATTAAGCATTGTATTAGGACCATAAGCGATAATATCGTATTCACCTTGTGTAACATAAGACATATCGTAGTCAAAATAGTATGCACCAAAATCAGATGGGAATTCTTCACGTAAACCATAAACCTCTAGAACTAACTCAAAGTATGGAACTTCGGCAAGAGAATAACTATATGGCTCAAAAATGCATAATACAAATTCTTCTCCGCTTCCATCTGATGTAGTCATTTGTTCGCCTGTTTCTTCATCAGTAGTAACACCGAATAATTGAACAGCATAACATCTAACGCCTTCTTCTGTAGCTACAGCTTGTTCGAATTGGTAATAGAAATATTTTCCTTGACCGTCAGTTGAACTATTGAGAGAGACTTTCCACTCATCCCCGAATAAATCAGCATATGTCGCTAATAATTCAGGTGTGCAACCTGGAGCTCTTTTCACTGCTTCAGAATCTTCTTCGCTATATTCAAGCTTTCCTTCATTTTCAAATGCCATGTAAGGAAGATTTACCATTCCAGGGAAATTAGCGCTAATAATAGCTTGTTCGTCTTCATCCCAAGTAGGTGCATTTTGTTCGCCACCCTCATTACCTTGGTTCTCGCCGCCTTCGTTACCTTGGTTTTCATTGCCTTGGTTTTCACCGCCTTCATTGCCTTGGTTTTCGCCACCTTCGTTACCTTGGTTTTCGCCACCTTCGTTACCTTGGTTTTCATTTCCTTGGTTTTCGCCAGCTTCATTTCCTTGGTTTTCATTGCCTTGGTTTTCATTTCCTTGGTTTTCGCCACCTTCGTTTCCTTGGTTTTGATTATTATCGCCGGCATTATTATCTGCAACATCAGTGTTATCTTTTGATGGTTCTACAATGGACGCTTCACCTTTACATGCGCCCAACATCATACTCATCGCTAGTAACATTCCAATAAGTTTCTTATTTTTCCTCATAAGAGAAGCCTCCTTTAAAAAAATATTGCATTTATACTACAAAAAAATAATTTCCCAAACAAGAGCAAAATGAAAAAAATTATTATCAGTTTTAAAAAACAGGAATTAATTCCTGTTTAATTATTTAAATTTTCATCATCAAAAATGGCGTTTTTTGTTAATTGCATGTTTTAGTTAAAAATATATTTAATTGTATAATCATTTAAAAAATGGTTTTGATAGAACTTATTTCAAAATGATATATTACATTTCTTTAGTTTGTTTTTCTAAGATAATAACAAGCCCATATCCCATAGCGATATTGGGCGAAGCATTAATAACCCTCCAACCTTCTTTTGCATATTTATTCATTTCTTCTTCTGCTAAGTCAACACGGACTTTAATCACTTTGTATTCGCACATATTTTGCCCTCCTTATTTACTATATAATTAAACACTCATGTTATCTATATTAGCAAAATATTCAAATCCATTTGCTGTCACAAAATTTCCTGGAAGGTAATATACAAACATATTAGAAGTTGGTTCCACTATTCCATTATTCCTATTAACCAAATAAAAACAATGATTCGCGATAATATCTGCAGCTCTCACTAATCTAGTTGAACTTGAGTCACAAAAATTAACTTCTACATTTCCTAATAGAGGAAAAATAGGATCAAAGAATTTATCCCATTCTACATTGAATGTCCCATTTTTAAATTCATTAAGAAGATTTTCTCTTAATTCATATTTGCCATCGGTTGCGGTACTATGTTCATCAGCATATATAAATACATTTTTAATTTTTGTTTTTTTGATATGTTTATCTTCAATTAATTGCTGAAAACATTTTTTAAGAACCATTTTATATGCATAATCCAAATATCTTTGTTTATGCTTCTTATTTTGAAAAATTGCACTGTTAAGATTTCTTTCTTTTATTAAAAGACAAAATTTATAATTTCCATTAAGAGATCTATAGAATTTGTTTTTATCTTTATTCGATATGTTAGAAGCTTTTAATTCCAGTCCTTCTTCATATTTATTAGTTTCTCTCATTGTATTTTCAACATGAGCATATTTTCTCGCAGTTCTGTCTCTTTCTTTAGGACTAAAACATATTAATCCCGCAAAAAGAAAATACTTATTGTGTTTATAATCAAAAACACCGGATTCATCAGAGTATATATATAAATTATTAATTTTCATAAAAAAAGCCACCTTTGTGGCCCCCTATGGTCGGCAACATTACATGTCGCTTAAACGTTAGTTCGATTACATAGGTATACAGCCTAGTTTCCTATCTGCATCCATATAATATAACAATAAAAAAGAATCTTTCAATAAATATTTAACAAGAACAAAACTTTGGGAAAAAGTCTCATTTTTTTCTTTAATAAAGAAAACGACATTAAATGGGTTTAATTGAATAACGAAGAATGAGTACCTACTCTTACTAAATAGAGCACTATTTCTTAATCGATGATTTGATAAATTAAAAGAAAATCAGACTCGATGTGACATTCACGTTTTCCTTCATATTCACCAAACAATTTATGATCTTTATATTTCGGATCAAGGGTTTGTCCCTCACTTAATCGATCTACTACTTCGAATAGCAAGTCAATATTTTTACCTTGCTTACTGGCTTTTTTAATATCCTTTTTACAAGAGTTTGTAATAACAATGTTGTATTTCACACTTTTAAATCCTTTCTGAGTTCAGTAGCGCTAGAATACTTTTTAGCCCTTACTTTCCCAGAAGAAATTTGTTCAACTTCTTTAAAAGCTTTGAGTGTGGTCTTATTTGGAATTTCGATAGGAAAAGGGATGCTTTGCGTTCTAACGACTGCTTTTAAAAAAATGGTCAACGCTCCTGTTAATCCCAATCCCAATTCAGAAAGAACCTTTTCGGATTCTTTTTTTAATTCATCTTCAATCCTTATATTAATTGTTGCCATAATTTTAACCTAAAAAAATAATAGCAGCACGTATATACAATGTAAAGCATTTTGCATTACATAATTATTTATTTAAATTTTCTTTTGCAATCGCAAGCATCAATTTAATTCTGTTTTCTTGATTTACCTTAGTAGCACTTGGATCATAATCTATCGCCACAATATTACTATTTGGATACTTTTCTTTAATGTTTTTCATAACGCCTTTGCCACAAATATGGTTAGGTAAACATCCAAATGGTTGAGCACATACAATATTGCCATATCCTTCTTGAATTATATGGTGGTTCTAAATTAAAAGAATTTATTTTTAAATGGTTAATTAAGTTCATGGATAAAAGAGAAGCAATTATGATTGATGAACTTAAAAAATCTAAATTTGAACCAATGAATCCATTTTCACATACAGTTAATTTAAATGAAGGAATATTATCTCATGGTGTTAAGATGGGTGAAGGCTTCTTATTAACTGCAGAAATGGTGGA
>JAILIF010000070.1 GCA_024695405.1 Bacilli bacterium | reverse complement strand
AGATCAGCTTGGGTATACTGAGAAAACATTTTTTATATATGGATATATTCCAGAAAAATATTCAAACGATGTATTTAACTTTGTAAAATCAAATTTTGATGCTTATGTAAAGGTTTACGACATAGAAGAAAGTGAAGATCCACCAGTTCTTTTAGAAAACAATAAATTTGCATTTCCAGTAGAATCGGTACTTGAAAGTTACAGTTTGCCGAACAAGAATGAGATCGATCCGACTCCAATTATGGCTGTGTTTTATTATGTTTTGTTTGGGATGATGCTTTCAGATGCAGCCTATGGTATTATCATGACTTTGGGTTGTGCGTTTGCAATCCTCAAATTCAAAAATATGGAGCAAGGATTGAAGCGATCTCTTAAAATGTTCATGTACTGTGGAATTTCTACAACGTTTTGGGGATTTATGTTTGGAAGTTTCTTTGGTGATGCGATAGAAGTTGTAGCTAAAACTTTCTTTAACAATAGTCAACTTCAGTTTAAACCTCTTTGGTTTGCACCGCTTGACAATCCTATGCGAATGCTTATATTTTCGTTTGGACTTGGAATTCTCCATATTTTTACAGGGTTAGCGATCAACTTTTATCAGTTGTGTAAAGCCAAAAAATATAAAGACGCAGTCTATGATGTAGTTTTTTGGATGTTGCTGATAGGTGGAGCAGTCGCGTATTTGCTTTCGATGGAAACTTTTTCTGAAATGATGACAATTGGGTTTGTGTTACCCAATATAGTAGCGAATATTGCTCTTGTGTCTGTGATTATAGGTGCAGTTGGGATTTTGTGTACATCAGGACGCGATTCTAAAAGTATATTTAAAAGATTTTTAAAAGGTGCTTATGGCCTATATAACGTTACGGGGTATTTGAGCGATATTTTATCGTATTCAAGACTTTTAGCCCTTGGACTTGCAACTGGTGTTATTTCAAATGTGTTTAACAAAATGGCCAGTATGTTTGGCGGAGGGGTTGTTGGAGCGATCGCTTTCACAGTTGTATTTGTTTTAGGACATTCACTGAATATTGGTATAAATCTTTTGGGTGCATACGTGCATACGAATAGATTGCAGTTTGTAGAATTTTTTGGAAGATTTTACGAAGGCGGAGGGAAAGAATTTTCACCGTTTAAGGTAAAAACAAAATATTATAAATTTCAGGAGGAAAATGATAATGGATAATTTAGGACTTTTTTTCGCTTTACTTGGTGCTTCAATTGCTTTTTTAATGTCGAGCATAGGTTCTTCGATAGGTGTTGGGATGGCTGGTGAGGCTGCAGCTGGAGTAATTGCAGAGGATCCAAAAAAGTTTGGGAAGGTAATGGTTATGCAATTGTTACCAGGAACTCAAGGTATTTATGGTCTTATAGTTGCCTTTATATCGTTTTTAAAACTTGGGATAATTGGTGGAAATGTGCAGGAGGTAACTTTGCTTAAAGGACTGCTCTTTTTAGCCGCATGTTTACCGATGGGATTTGTAGGCCTTTGGTCAGCAATAAAGCAAGCAAGAGCTTCTGTTGCAGGAATTGGAGCAGTAGCAAAGGATCAGAAGCTTGTGGGTAAGTCTATGATTTTAGCTGCGATGGTAGAAACATATGCAATTTTTGCACTGCTTATTTCTGTTTTGGCGATCTTTGGGCTTGATAACATCAATTTTTAATTTTGATTATAAACTTCCTAAGTAATTTCTTATTTATCAGGAGGGGTGAGAGTGACTGGACTTGAGAAAATATTAAAAAGTATATCTGATGAATCAGAAAGATTAGCGTCTAAAATAATAGAAGAGGCTAATGAGCAGGCACAAGAAATTCTAGCGCAAGGAAAAAAAGAAGCAGACGATCGTGCAGCGGAGCTTATAAAGAAAGCTGGGGATGAGTCTAAGGTCATAATTGAGAAAGCTATGAACGCTGCTAAGATTGAAAAAAAGAAAAGAATTTTAGAAGCTAAGCAAAATCATATCAAAAATTTGATCGAAGAGGCTAAAATTAGTATATTGAGGCTTCCAGACGAAGATTATTTCACTGTTATTTTAAAAATGGTTGAAAAGTTTGCAAGTTCGAATTCTGGTGAGATAGTTTTTTCAGCGAAAGACCAAGGACGATTGACTGAAGATTTTTTGAATAAACTTAATAGAATTGTAAAATTCAAAGGAGGTACATTGGAAGTCTCTAAGGAAACAAGAGATTTCGATGGAGGATTTATTTTAGTCTATGGTGGCATAGAAGAAAATTGTTCGATCAATGCCTTATTTGAAAATGCGTCTGATGATCTTTGTGACAGCTTCAACAAATTATTATTCACGTAAAGGGGGTGGCGCGATGAAGTATGAGTATACATGTGCGGTGGCTCGCGTGCGGGCAAGAGAGACTTCACTTTTAAGAAAAAATGATTTAGAACAGCTTCTCTCTTATGACAGCCTGGAGGATCGCTTAAATTTTTTAAGGGATAAGGGCTGGGGCAAGGACGACGATAAAACCCTTGGAGACATTCTAAAAACAGAGTCAGAAAAATTGTGGGGATTTATTAAGGAAATCACAAAAGACGAACTAGCATTTGAGTTATTTATGGTTCCGTATGATTACGAAAATCTTAAAACTGCAATAAAAACAGTAGTTATGGACAGAAATTCGGATGATGTTTTTTTAAACAATGGAACTATAGATGCAAAAGTTATTTATCGTTCTATAAAAGAAAGAGATTATGGCTTATTGCC
>JAILIF010000056.1 GCA_024695405.1 Bacilli bacterium | reverse complement strand
ATAAATCCCCTTTTAAACAAGACTGATTTTATCCACATATTGCTACAAGTAGTATTGTTCCTTAAATGCAGTAGCTTTACCACAATACAACTTTCCGCTTCTTTTGAAATGCGGATAGTTGTTTCAAAAGGAGATTTATATATGGAAACAAAACAAAAAATTATTAATTATTTAAAATCCACGCACGGTTCGTTCAGTATCGGGCATCTTTGTAATTTGATTCAAACTGTTGCTGAAGAGTCACTCTCTAATGCTTCTTTTAATCGTTTTTTAGATAAATGTTATGCAGAAGATCAACTTACTGAAGATTTAGATTGTTGGATTATCAATGGTGTTATCTATGACCATCGTGTTTTTGAATTTAAAAAATGGGAAATGCTTTCTGATTTCTTAGAAAGATTAACTTATGATGATTTGGTTCTTATTGAAAAGAATCTTAAAGCTAAAGTTCGCATTGAGATTTTGCAATTAAAAAAAGGATCTACTCGTAAATATGGTTTTGAATCTTATGAGTGGGCGGTAGAGCACGGTTTTTCAGAAGATGATTATGTGTCTGTTTGGCAAGGCACTTGTGAGAATGTTTTGCAAAAAGATTGCATAACTTTATTGGATGAGATTTTCCGTTGCTTTAATTGTGTTAATGATGAAGACGTTAAACGATTCCAGAAACTAAAATTTAAAGGCCACAGTTTATCTATGAGTGACATTGTGGTTCTTGATGGTAAAAAGTTCTACTGCGATAGATGCGGTTGGCAAGAACTTTAGAGGTATTCATATGTTAGATAGTGTTCAAAAATTATTAGAACTTATTAATAATCATTTTGGCGGAATTAAGATTGAACAAAGGGAAAATTCTCTTTGTCTTTCTAATGGAAAAGCTAAAGTTGATTTTGAATTTACGGATTTCAACGGACGTTGTTGTGATGAATTTAAAAACCATCTATGTTTGTGTTTTAACTGGTTTGAAAACAATAGTGGCGGTGGGTGGGCTTCTGTTGCGGATGTAAACGATTTGTCCTCAGAAGTTGTTGAGTTTGTTACTAAGCATCTTCATATCAAACAGTGTTTTCAATATGACACTTATGAGCAACTTACTTTGTTCTAGAAAGGATTTTTATGGATAGTAAATGCATTTTAAAAGAATTAGAAAAATTTGGAATGGCACATAGTTTTTATGATGTCATTGATGATTGGTTTGCAATTATGGCTTTGTCTTTGGTTCAAGCAGTTACGGTTAAAGATGATGCCTGGAAAAAACGTGAACAAAAATATCTTGATATTGTAGCTAAATACTCAAGAGAAGAAATTCAGATCTTCTTAAAGTGTTTTGATATGCTTGTTACTCTTATGGAACAAGATGTCAATGCAGGAGTTTTTAAAGATTGGCTTGGAGAAATTTATATGGAATCTAAAACTTTCTCCAAGAAGCTGGGCCAATGTTTTACTCCATACAGTGTTGGGAAAGCACTTGCGATGCTTGCTCTATCTAATGAAGGTATTTCAAAAGATAGTGTAAAGCCAATTTCGTTGAATGAGTGTTGTGTTGGCAGT
Source organism: Bacilli bacterium (assembly GCA_024695405.1). Lineage (GTDB taxonomy): Bacteria > Bacillota_I > Bacilli_A > RFN20 > CAG-826 > RGIG9670. The sequence continues at coordinate 24,854 of JAILIF010000056.1, read as the reverse complement.
GGTTGTTTGGTAATTGCTTACTGTGAAGCATTACATAATCTTGGAATTAATTATCAAAAGATGCTTTATGTGGAAGTCAACGATATTGACACTAGATGCTTTCATATGGCATATGTTCAACTTTCACTGTTGGGTGTTTCTGGGAAGATCCAGTTGAAGAACACTAAAACACAAGAACAGCGGGATGAATGGAAGACACCATTTTTAGCTTTGCAAGATCTAAAAATCAAAAAAGTTTATTTTCTCAACACGAAAAATAGAAAGGAGATGCAATAATGGCTTTTAATTTACGAGCTAAAGAGCAATTTATTATTTGTGATGACTTTGATGGAAAGAGAAGATGCCAAAGTGCAATCTTTTCTAATGATAAAGAAGTTAAAGCAAAATTATCCAGGATGAATAGTGCAAGAGAACACAACAAAAAAGTTAATCCAACCTGGTATCTTGAACACAAAATCTCGGATTATTATATAGTAAAAATTTTCTATCAAAGAATGTAGTAAAATTTCGTGCTTTTGTGCTTTCGTGCTTAATTAAACAAATAAAAAGAGGTTAATACCTCTTTTCTTTTTTTGTTCTTGATTAGTATCTATCAATTTCTTTCTCAAGTTCAGCACGCTCTTCCAACAATTCATCATCTAAGTGTTCATTATTTTCTCTAGCTTCTGATAACTTGTCAGCGATTGCTTTTCTTCTATCATTGATAATATCGTTCCAAATTGCCTTGGTATTTATAGTTGCATTATAACTTGTTGTTACTGCAAAAATAGTTTGCTTGCTCCAAAGTGATAATCCATCAAAATCAGCATAGGCTTCTGGATTTTTCTTTTGGAATTTTTTAAGATGCTTTTCGACTTGCTTGGTATGATGAATTAAATCCTGGTCAAAGAACATTGATTTCTTTTTGCCACTTGCTTTTCTTGTTATTTGGTCATTAAGAAGTGGATCATACTTGGCATTTTTCATAATCGTATTAAAAATTCTTAAATCATATTCTTTGATTCTATCCAATGCAAACTTAGTAATTTTATCTGTTTTTGGAATGTGATTGTCATCATACAGTTTTTCTAATTTTGTTTGGAATGATTTAATTTTATTTCTGCAATCATCATATGCCGTCTTAAATGGTTGGCAGTTATGATACAAGAAATCGACATAAGCTCGAATAGCTTCTTTTTGTTCATTAGTGCATCTTGCATATTGATTTTTTGTTCTAACAATTTCACGAATTGGTTCTAATTGATTGTAGAAATTTGGTAGATGCATCGCATCTTTTAATTGTGCCATTATTGGTTCACGAGCATTTTCATATTCGTGTTCAAGTGGATGATTGAAAGCTACTAGTTCTTTAAACTTATTAAAATCTTTTTGAACAAACAAGATGTCTTGATTGTTCCTTATGTGTCCTGGCTTTTCATAGAAGACAATATGGCAGTGCCTATTATCTGTATTAGTATGATAAGCTGAGAACCAGTTATATGATTCTGGATTCAATCCTTTTGACTCCAGATATTTTGGCATTACATCATTTAGAAGATTATAAGCATCCATCTTTTTACTGACATATTTATCAGAAAATTCTGGAGTGAAGGAGAGAACAGCTTCATAAATTGTTCCTTTAGTTTCAGCTAGTTCCTTTCTTATTTTTCTTATATCTTCTTGAGTAAGTTCCTTTTTATTGTTGAAAAGGCCTGTTGAACCAGGACGTTCCCCCATATAACTTACAATATCTTCGTCTGAAAGACCTTTTTCTTTCAATCTTTCGTATTGCTCCTCATATTCGAGATTAGTTTTATCACAAGCCGAGGATCTCGTTAGGTAGTTTGTTGCCGAATTAAAGGAATTTTTATTCGTGCAACGATAAAATTCACTTCTTGTTACCCAAGTTTCCCACTTGTTTTCTGATTGAGCGTAGAGCTTCGACTCACGAAAATCTTTTGAATAATATTTATGATATTTTTGAACAAAAATGATGTCTGGACTCGAAAAACCTTGTTTATTCATATTAGTTACCCCCTATTGGGTAATAATATAATAAATTTTTAATTCTTTCAAGAATTAAAAAAGTTTTGAGAGTCGTGGGCGATTCCAAATTTTGCTAGACAAGATTTGGAATCCGCCAAGTTTTTAAAACCAAGTTTTTGGTCAAAACTTCACTTAGCCCTAACTCTTCCGTTCACCACGAAGTCTCTTTTATACAATGAAATTGTATCACCTATTCATTACAAGAGATTTTTCTCTTAATGCAGTAGCTTACGAAAAATCACTTTCCATTTCATCTTGCGAGAAGTCGGTGTTGTATAAAAGGAGACTTACAATTATGGGAACTTGAAAAACTTAAAACCCCAATCCAATCCAAAATCTTGATAAGTATCATCAAAGATTCCAGGTAGTTCCCTCCAACTACTTGGAATTTTCTCTTTTATGATTGGAGTTTAGTTTTTAAAAGAGTCAGCCAGACCACGCCTCTAAGTTACGTTTTGATTGAGCCTCTCACGATGCTTGACTTCATTTATTCTGATCGTGTGCTTGTCATCTTTGACCAAATATGACATTCAACGATAGTGAAGTCTGATCGCAACGTGATTCCCCCATTCTTTTAGAAAGATATGCCAGGCCCTAAGAAACTAGAACAACAATGCAGTTTCCATCTGATTTTTAGGCACACCGTGCGTGTATTCCATCAAAATGATGGAAGAAAACGTCCTTAGATGACACTTCGTATCATCCAAACCATTAAATAAGATGGATGTTCAAAACAAACATTTGGCTCTACTCCGTGGATGTATCACTAAAATTGCTACATCTCCTTCGTAGGTAATCAGATGTATCTTCTAAAGACAGCTACATCTTCCCAAATATTTTCAATCTAAATCTGGAAGCCGAAACTTCTAGCTTTATATTGTTTGAATTTTTATTCTAAAAACATTGTTGTTCGCCAAAACCGAAAAATTGCATATTTTTGCAACCTTCAAGCTCTATTTTTACTAAAAAGAGCTTTACAGGTAAAAGATCTGTTCGATTATCTGCACAGATATTTTATTTTTCTATTTATTCTTTGCTGTTAAGGCACAAAGCAAAACAGCAAATCGTAAATTTTCTACCCAGAGTCGCATTTTGCTCCTACTGCCTACCCTTACAATTAGCCCACCATCCCAGAATAAGATGATTTTTAGATCCGAAAAACTAGTTTCATCATCCACACTTAGATGCTTCGTCATCTCTGTGTTGATGATTTTTTAGATTAAAAACCGTTAACTTCATCTTTGATTCTGGGAGTTGCCCTTGGCTTTAGCCGTTGCCACACCCAACTCAATAGCCCTCGAAACGTTCATTATCTCTTTTTCTCCTAACAATTCTGGTTTCTATGAGAAACCCGCAAGATTGTTGGATGCATACGGTTAATTCACTCAGAAACACGAACTGTTTCTGTTCTCCGCCCATACTTCGGAAGTATGCCCGATGCCATTTTCCCTAGCGGTTTTGAATTTTGCTTCTTACTCTGGCGATGTTATTCTGCCCTCGCCAGACCAATTAAGCTAAACCATTCATAGAAAGCTCTTATGCAATTCTTGCATTGCCAGCTTAGATTCATTTTCTGCAACCGCTCCGCCCAATCTGTAAATCAGTTACAGATAGCCCGATGCCGTAAGCCTCGAATAAACGCATCCCAGGTAGAAATGCTGGTTATCGCCAGCATTTATCCCAGGTAAGCTATTTTCCTAGAAGCATTTCTTTAGTAGAAAACCAATCTAACAATAGCCTTTTTCCTCACAAAGCGCATCACGCTACATTTGTTAGATTGCTAAAGTCAGCTCAAGCTGAGTTTTAGCAGAAAGTGGAAGTAGGAAAATTTATTCACCCAGAGTCGCATTTTGCTCCTACTGCCTGCCCTTACGGTTTTTGCCCTCGCTTGACTTCTGTGGTTCTATTTTCTGGACTTCTTCCAGACAATCCCACCAACGTAAGCAACCGCCCGCTTCTTTCTCAGCTTGTTTTATCATTTATCCTTGAACTCTACGGTGCAAGGCTAAATACAAGGAGAAATAAGCCTGCCACACCCATTTATTCGTTCCGCTCAAACTAAAACTCGCTCCACTCCACTTTACCCCGCTGTTTCGACTTTTGCTTCTTACTCTGGCGATGTTATTCTGCGCTCGCCAGACCAATTAAGCCAAACCATTATTTACAGCTCTTATGCAATAATCTTATTTATTTAATATTCTTGCATTGCTTGCTTAAAATCATTGTCTCAACAGACCGCCATACCTGCTCTCGCTTTAGCAGGTATCCCGATGCCGTTTGCCTATATACGATGTCACGAAGCAAAAAAGGAAATATTCACTTTTTGCTCGCAGATCGTCTAACCCATAGCGTTCGCCTAGCCCGAACTTTTATTGCCGTTCCCCCAGGACAAGTCATAGTTATAATTGTCCTGCTTGCCACACCCAAGTATGTTGCCTCTAGCTATGCTGTTAACACAGGTTCTTTGTAATTCGAAATAAATTTCAAATCGCACGAACTATACTCAGCTAGTAGCCCGATTGCATCGCCCTGACTCCCCGCTTAGCCACGCTGTTTTTCGTCATAGTAACAATCGTAAACGCTAGTAACAATGACGATAACTTCCCCAACTATCACAGAGGAAAAAATCCGATCGTGCGATTCTTATTCAATAATCACCGATCAGATTTTTCGCTCTGCTTGTTGCCTACCCATTTAGCCACAGATTTTTCATTCAAAAAATCCTTCCCCCAAACAGTTTTAAAGGGGGGATAAAACTGTTCGCCTACCCTCTTTTGCCACTCACCGACTCGCTTGGTCGAAAATGGAAAAATACGCTCGTTGGTGAGAACCCAACTTCTTGCCTCAGAAGTATGCCTTCCCTTCAAGCCGACAGTTCATAAAGCCACAAAATTTATTTCAAAAATTTTATGAGCCATAAGAACGGTTGTGCCCAGAGTCACTGTGTTCCTACTGCCCGCCCTTACCCACGAAAATCCACGACTCCGATCGTAGATTTTCTTCCCCAATTTTGAGTCTCTCTTAGCCTCAAAACTTCGCGATTCAGAACGAATTATAATCTTTGCAATATTCTAATTGAGCGAATCGTATCGGCATCTCGTATTACTCGTCTTTACTGACGACTATACGGCTTGCTTGCCTACCACTTGCCTATGATCCTCGTCTTAACCTACATACAAAAATTCTTTTCCCCTTCGTTCACACGGATCGTGCTTGATTCACATCTGCGCTGATCCTCCCCCCTAAACTCGGATGAAAGGGGATAGTGATACTAGACTTTAGTCAAGCTATAATCACTTTCTCCTTCACCTTCGTGCCTACCAACTGAAGGAGAAATTTTGTATTAGTAACTCGGATCAACCCGATTGCATCGCCAACCCCGCTGAGAGTCATCAAGAACCTCTTAATGCCGTATTATTCATCCGACAAAAAAAGAGGCTTCAGATGACCTCTTTTAATTTTCTTTATTCTGTTTTACAACTTCTTTAATGAAGTAAGTTTCAACAGGTTCTAATAGTTTCTTTATTTGTTCCATATCTTTGGAAATCTTCTTCAATGTAATCGTATCACCTTGAAGAGTTATTGTCCTATTTGGAACAGTCTTGATTCCCTCTAATATATCGAGGTAATCTTCAAGAGCTGATGTCACAACATCTGAATATTTTCTATTCTGATTTTCTTCCAACAGCTTCCATATTCTTGAACCTTCTCTTACTCTTAGCAATACTTGCTTTTCTCTTCTTTCATCATTCATATTTACTATTCCTTTTTCCGTTTCCACCACTATTATACCATAGTATCGTTTTACTGCAAAAACCTATCAATATTCACAATTCAAAAGAGCATAAGCACTTGTTACAAACTGTTACAAATTTGTAATGATTTGCAATCCTTTCGGACACGCTTTTTTATTGAAAAATCTGCAAGTGCTCCCACTCAAAGGCCATTTTTCAACTCGCTAGTAGCTCATTAAAAATTAAAAGCAGCTGCACTCGCAACCGCTTTTCCTTTTCTCATTTTTGGAGTCCAAAAATCTTTCTTGCCTATCGGCCTTTTTTCTTTTTAATAAATTCAAATTTTAATGAATTGGAATATTGACTATCTGGTAAATGTTCATAGACTAAATAGCACTCTACTGGCTCTTTATTCTTCTTGAACGTGAGTTTACAAGGCTCTTTAGTTTTGCCTGCTGTAAACAGCTCTTTTGCCTCTTTGATAGTTATGTTGTCCTTACCATATTCTTTGAACCTATCTTTGCTAATTTTTACATCGCATTTATTACAACGATATGAGAATTTGGTATCGCAAACATTACCACCACACACAGGACACTTACATATAACTTTTTGATTAATAAAGTTTTCAGATTTAGCAACTACCTTAGAACATTCATTCTTAAAATTAATGGATGATTCTTTGCAGTCATTTAAGAACTCTTCAACCGTGTAATTGCCTTTCTCAATTTGTGCTAGTTTGCTTTCAAATTGTGCAGTCATCTTTACACTTTTTATCATACAATTATTAGGTATTGAGTTAATCAAAGATATACCTTTTTGTGTAGGTAATATCTTCTTTCCCTTAACCTCAATGAACTGTATTTTCTTTAAGTTTTCTATGATACCTGCTCTAGTTGCTTCGGTGCCAATTCCTTCAACTTTCTTAATAAGTTTTTTGTCCTCTTCTTCATCTAAATATTTGGATGGATTTTTCATTGATGCAATGAGTGTAGCTTCTGAAAAATGAGCTGGTGGTTTTGGTTTAATTTTCTTAGCTTGTAAATCAGTAATCTGAACTTTTCCATCAACAACATTTAGAGTGATTTCAGCATCTGGTTCGATGTCTTCATTCTTGTCTTCATCGTTGATTTCTGGATCTAAAATTTTCAAGAAACTTTTATTGGTATAGACTTTACTACTCCAAGAAAATTCAGCATCATTTTTACTGATGACCACCTTTTGTTTTTGGCCCTCAGCTGATGGGTAAAAAGATATGATAAATCGTTTAGTTATTGCCTCATAAACAGTCCTTTCTTTTTGACTTAATTTAAGCAAAACTGTTTCATCGGAAATGAATGTTGGAGATAGAGCTTCGTGACTTCCAACGTCACCGCCATCCATTAAAACTTTGTCCGATATTGACCAGTTATTAGCAACAATTTCATTTACCGCATCTTTGAAAATTGAAAGGTTTTTAATTTTCTTTTTTGCTAACAAAGCGAACTCTTCTGATACACGAGTTTCATCGGTTCTTGGATATGTAGTAAGGTTATATTTTTCGTATAGTGTTTGGCAAATATTAAGAACTTCCTGGGCGGTCATTCCGTGCCTTTTGTTCATTTCGATTTGTAAGTCACTCAATGAAAAAAGCATTGGTGGATCTTCTTTAAAATTTTCTAATTCGTTCTTAATAACATCGGCTGTTCCGATGCCAACACTACGAGCAAACTTAACTAATTCTTCGTGACTATCAAAATAAGATTTGTCTTTATTTAGATATTTGAATTTGTAAGATTTACCGTTGTTCAGAACAATGGCATATAAATTAAAATGTTCAACCGAAGAGAAGTTTGCAATTTCATTTTCTCTATCGACAATCATTTTTAAAGTTGGAGTTTGAACTCTTCCAACCGACAACTTCATTTTAGCTTGTGTAAAGTAATATGATGCGATACGAGATGCGTTTAAACCGATAAGGTAATCACCGTAGCTTCTTCCTTTTGCACGCTTGCCTATGTTGTCATATAGATAACTAGGCTTACGTTGGTCAAACGCTTGCTTGATTCCTTCTGGTGTAGCTGAATTAATCCACATTCTAGTTATGTTTTTTGGCTTTGCTCCAGATACTTGGAGAATGTTTCTAAAAATAAGTTCTCCTTCTGCATCGGCATCGCAAGCATTAACCAATTCGGCATTAGGAAATTTATATAGAAGAGTCTTAATATTGTGGAATTGATCCTTTGCATCATCTTTAATCATTAAAGGTATGTTTTCAAAGTGAAAAGGAATTTGACTAATATCACCCCAGTTAACATAGATACAATTTAATTTGTCGGGCATAACAAGTGTTGTTAAATGCCCTAATGCATAAGTAAAAATATATTCTTTGTTGGAGTAATATCCATCAAATTTTTGACAATTATTTGTTAGAGAAGACATAATCTTCCTAGCCATATCTGGCTTTTCAGCTAATATTATTATCATTTTTTAATTTTCCTCACTTTTAGATGTGAAAATTGTATTTAGAATCAATTCCATATCTTCGTCTTCTATGTCGAGCGTTTCACCCTCGCCAGTTCTTGAAGCTCTTAAAAATAAAATATCGCCATATAGTTTGTTTTCAAAAGCTGTTGTTTCAGAAGGAATGTTACAGTTGTAGCCAAGTTTTTCTCTTAAAAAATAGCCATTATCATCAAACATTACATATATAATGGCTTTCTTATCTTTTGTAATTCCTATTGGTCTTGTATCGCAATAACCGTATTCAGAACCTAAATGAGATTTTGAACATAATGCACTCCAAGGAGTTACATCATTGGTCTCGACAAATGTTGGTTCTTGGCCAACTCTTTTGATAATATATCTCATTTTGTTTCCTCTACTTTTTCTCGGATCTTGTCTGATTCCTTTTTATTTATTTCTAATGCTGTATTAATTTGTTGACTTAAAGATTGTTCTGCAAGCTTAGAAATATCCTTAGTTAACTTTTCAAGACTACGTTCTAGTTTTTCTAAGTTCTTATTTTTATTTCGTGCTTTTGTGCTTTTACACATTAGTTTAATTCCTCTTTATTTTTATCACTTTCTAAAAGTTTTTTACCTTCATTTAGTAAGTGTTCTCTTAGAGTAGGAAACATTGGGATTTTATCTGGAAGCGTTTGTTTAGTCATTAAATTAATAACCATCTCATAGTTTGGAATGTTACAAGAAATCATCCTTTTGTCTTCCTCGGTCTTAGATGGATCTTCCAACTTTTCAACATCTGCAATATACATATCAATAAAAAGTCTGAGCATTGCTTTTTGTTCAGATGTTGATAATTCTTCAAAATGACTCATTGTGTCTTTTAAGATTTTTTCTTTATTCATAATAATTCTCCTGGTATCTATTCTTGATTATGTAATGTGCTAATTCAAAGCTAGTAGCTGAATCATTGGTTAAATAATCAATAATTGTTTTAATAGCTTCTTTTTCTTGTAATTTTCCTTTAGACTCTAGCGATAATTGTGATCCACATATACAAATATAGGTTTCAAATATTGTGAAATCATTTTTAATTATAGAATCTTTTAAGTCGTCAAAGCCTTCCAGTCTTCTTATATTTTCTGGAATGTGACGTGTTTTTAAAGAGTTGTATGCGATGCTGAGTATTTTTGCCTTAGTCATAATTAATCTAATAATAATAAATCCTTATATAAATATTCAGAAGTATTTGACTGTTCCGTTGCAGATTTAAGTATTTCAATATCTTTATCATCTAAGGTAGCAAAATCATCTTTTCCATCGAATTTTGAAATTAAAGTTGGCCCTACTAAGAAAGGCTCTTTAAGTTTATTGGTCATAGCGGTTTCTACTGTTATAGCAGAGATTGGTAATCCTATTTTCTTGCCTAAATCACAAACAACTGCAATAAATTGTCTTCCTTTAACTTTAATCGTTGGTGTATTCCAGCCACCGTATGAGCTTTTATAATTTAAAACCGCATCAATCTCTTCACTTGTGTTTGGTATATCAATTACTTTTGCACCATTTTCATTTATTAGATAGAATTTCATATTTTCCCCTTTCTATGAATCAAGAACTCGATATGTTGGCTCTGTATCTCTCTGAACTATTACTGCATTGTGAACTTTAAGCCAGGCATCTATTTTCTTTCTATTTATTCCCTGGATGATTAATTCGTTTGCTTTTTGGTGGCCCATACCTCTTTGAACCTTTATTTCACTAAAGACATATAAGTTACCATCTTCATTGAATCCGCATCTATCGTATGTATTATCATTTAGATATTTGATAGCGAGAATCATTACTTATGCTCTGCCTTAGTAATTTTATAAATTTGTTCTTTTTTCTCGCCTAACTTTGCAAGAATGTCAAATTTATAATTTTCTGATTGTAAAGAATAAGTCTTTGCTTTTCTATTATCTTTACAGTTGATTAAGAATTTTTCAAACCATTCTTTGATTGTGTTATAAATAGTCATTCTATCGTAGGAATTTACTTTTGCTTCTGCTAAGAACTTCTTATTTTGAACGAGATTATATTTAACCATTTGTTCATCAGTGAATTTAGACTTCTTCTCTTTTTGAGTTTCTTTTGCATCGTTTTCTTCAACGATTCTACTTAAATCATCATTGATTGCATTTAAAAGACTTTCATTACAAGCTAAACTATCACGAAGAGAGTTATCGTAAGCGTTTAAAACTTTATAAAGAAAGATTTTATCTGTGATTGATAAATAAGTAATTGGGTTTGGAATGTTTTTCTTTCCGAGCATATCCTCAATATGTTTCAAAGAAACAAAATCTTCTTTTGGCATAAAAGATTCTTTGTATTCGATTGTTTGATGTTCTGAATCAACCGAAAGATTCTTAAAAGATTCTTTGTAAAACGAAATAGCCTCTAGGATATGAGGATAAGAAATAGATTTTTCTAGATGTATTGATTGAAATAGATCCTTTTCGCACATAATTTGTAAGTCTCCTTTTATCTATATTAATTATATCATATATAATTAATATAGTAAATAGGTATTACCTATTATATAATATTTCCGAGGTTATTAAATGAGTAAGACAACAGTTGCTAGATGTTTAAAACATTTCAAACAGGAATATGCTTGGATGTATCGAATTTGGAATACTCCTATTGATGGGTATAAGGATGAAGAAACGGGAGATGGTATTCCTGGTTATACAAAATATAAAGATGTTTATTCAAGAAGACACGCTTATAAACTGTTGATGATTTATAATAGAGATTTATCTCTTATACAACTAAAACATTTATATAAGAAAATTGATGATTGGTTAAGAGAACTTATACAGTTTGCTGAGAAAGGATTAAGTTCCAAATGAGGATATATACTGAAGAGGAGCTATCACAACTTTTAGAAGAAGAAAGAAAAGCTATGAAAAAAGCTATTCTTTTTTCTTGCAAATGCACCAGTTTTGAACAATTAAAAGAATATGCAAGAATTGGCAAAGAAATTTCTGAAACAAAAATAAATCCTTTTAGTAAAGAAGCAAATCCTAACCCTATTATTGCTGACAAACCTATTAATGTTTCAAAAAAACAAAAAGATTGGTCAAGAAAACCTAGAAGAGAGGATTTATCTAGTGATGCTTTTAAACTTATGGATAAATACGATTTTGATATTTATTCAAGTGTAATGGGCTATCTAGGATGTAGAAAGCCCAGAACATTAGAAACCACTATCAAAAGATATATGAATTTTATTATTAAAAAATATCCAGATATTGAGAATTATTCTAAAACAGTTAGCGAAATTGTAGAGCTTTGTTGGAAAATACACGATAGAAAACACAATAAAAACTAGAAGGGGGATTCAACGTGGTTAAAAAATACAGTGATGAAGATTATTTAGAATTTTTGTGCAAAGAAAAAGTATTGAACGAAGAAGGACTCAAAAATACATCTCCAGAAGTATTAAAAGTTTATTGTTCAGAAGAACAGTGGGATGAAACTGCGAGCGGTCATCTCTACCGCCCAGGAAGAAAGTTACTTCTTCCTCGTTCAATGTGGAAACGCTGGAAAGGTTTTGCTAAAGATTTCTATGTTATTGGTGAACAAAGATTAACTCGTGATCCACAAACTAGGATTCTTTATTTAGAAACTTGGAACGGTGAAAGGTTTGTGCGAGATGAGAAAAAATAATTTTAGAAAAGGAGTCTTATATGAAGAAAAAAATCTTATTGCCTTTATTAATGGTAACTTGCTTATCTGCTTGTGGTAGTAAATCAGAAACACAAAACGATAAAATTCAACACTATGCAATCTATTGTGATTCACATCATTATGATAGCCCAGGTAGCGAATATAGTCGTTGCCATTGTAAAAGCGTTGAACTTATGAAAGAAGAACTATTAGGTAAAAACATAATTTCAATGCAATGTGAAAATGTGACTAATAATTCAAATTTTCACATCCACTATGTAGTTGTTTATACCGATTAATTAAAAATATGGCATTTGAACCTCAAAACAAGTATGACAAAGAAAATACTACTAGGATTTCAATTAAGCTCAACAGAAAGACTGATAAAGCTATAATTGATTGGCTTGACAGTCAGCCTAGTAAACAAGGTGCAATTAAAAACGCTTTATTGCAAATAATAAATAAAAAGAAAGGCAATTAAATGCCTTTTTCTTTTGAATAAAAAAGCCCAGGACTCCTGGACTTTAATTTTCTTGGATCTCAATTTCAAATTTTTCCCCAACTTTTTCATCGATGCCACACTCTTTGTCAAACACCACTGTTTCCCCAGTTTTGATGTTTGAGCATACACTTGCGCCATCTGGTTTAATTGAAATAACAATAAACTCGTTCATATTATCTTTCCCTCTCTTTATTGTTTTCGTGTTCTTTATATTTGGATTCATCCAAACATTTCCATATTTCTTTGTCAATTAAATCCCAATCCTTAACATCTCTTGCAATAACAGGGATTCTATAATGATTTGGAAACCCCTCTTCTGCTACTAATTTGCAAGAGTCTTCTTTCTTTGTGGTTGGAGAAAATACTACATAAAGTTGCTTTCCGTCTTGTTTATAGCATAAGCCACCATCCGCCTTTTCAATCTCAACACCACAATCAAGGATATGCTTCTCGCTATATTTTAATGTTTCCATCAACATACAATAGTTGCTTTTGTTCTCACGGTTTTGTTCTTCTTTAGCTTTAATTTTTTCTAATGTTAAACCGCATAAATAGTTGGATGCCTCTTGAGCTTTATTAATAGCTTCTTTTAAGTATTCAATACCGTTCTTTTCTTGGATGTGATTTTTCCAACTTTGAACATAACTAACGTGATTCTTAATATCAGCTGGCTTTGTAGCTTTAACATTAGTCTCTTGTAGAGCAAAAACCGCTCCTAATTCTGCAACAAGTTCCTCTTTCGCTCTAATGTCAGTAGAAACGAAATAATTCTTTAATGTATCTCTATTTAATCGTTTCTCAGTTCCAGTAGCGTGAATTAATTCGTGGAGCACCGCTGAATCTAGTTGCTCTTGGCCAACAAAGTTTTTCATTGGTGGAATACAAATTTTTTCTCCACCAGATTCTGTAAAATAAGGACATCTAGCACGAATATTTTCATACAATGGAATATTCATTGCTTTTAATGCTTCTGCCACGAATGAATCTAATTGTCTTTCTTCACGCTGAATTTCCTTATATGGTTCAATACCACTTAATTGTTTTGCGTGATATAAAACTGTATATTTTATTGCAACTCTTTTCTCTGGTGGTAATACTTCGTATAATTCTGGTTTATTCAAATATTCATCTAATTTCTCAAAATGTTGTAAATGAATTAAACCATCTGATAAGTCTTTATACTTAAAAAGATATGTTGATATTACGACCGCCGCTTTTTCGCCTTTATTCACAGTGATTTTTCTATCACTGCCGAATACTTGGCCCGCTGTGTAAAATCTTGGATCAGATGTTTGTTGTGATGCCATATACATAGAAAGAACAAAACTGTTTATGCCTGTATATTTTCTTCCAGAAAGACCGTTCTTCGGCTGATTGGATGCATAAACCCATCCTTTCACCCATTCTTCTGGTGGCTGATTTAACTGTTCCAAGAACATATTGACTAGGTAATCATTATATTCCTTAGAGGTTTTAGGTAATTTGATAGGATTACCTGGCTTTTTGTTTTCGTTCATAATGTTATCCCCTTCTTTTTTAATCTCTTTTGATATAACTGGTTGTAAACCTTCTAAAATTAGGCTGTTTAATTTATCTTCCTTTTGAATTGTATATAGAACTAATGCATTTCTGAAATCGTGATAACTTCTTGCCATAACTTCTTTATTAAATTCAATACCCTTTGACTTTAACAATTCAGTCATAAACAATGCCGTTGTTCTAGTGTTGCCTTCATAAAATGCGTGCGTTTGCCACAGATAGGCCCAATTATCAGCAATTTGTTTAGCTAACTCATTTATAGGAGTTTCTTTTTTAAGAGCTTTTAATTTATTGCAACAATCATCAATAGAACTTTGTATATATTCAACAGGACAATAGCGAACAGAATAACCGCCTAGAATCTCTTGCCCTTTTCCTAAATCCCATTTTTTAAATTCGCCCGCAAACGGATAAATATCTCCAAAAAGGTATTTATGAAATTTAACAAAATGAGCTTTATCAAACTTGCCTTTAGGATAAGCATTTACGTTTGCTAAATTAATTTCAGTAATTATTCTTTCTTGTCTTGATAATTCAGAAGAATCAAAAATACCCAACTTGTTTTTTAAAACTTGTTTTCCGTTGGTTTTTTTAGTATCGAAGTAAATGTATTGTTCATATGTCATAATTCTAAAAACTTTTTCTTAAGTTCGACGATTGTGATCTCGCCATTAAGATATTGATTTTTTAAATTGATATATTCTTCGCTATATTCAGAATTATTATCAAGGCTTGCTAAAATTTCTGCATCACGCATATTCTTTCTTCTCTCAGCAAGTTCTTCTTCAGTGATCTTTCTTTTTTCCATATGTTTTAAGTCTCCTTTGAATACACTTATATTATATCACTTTTTATTTATTTTATAAATAAAAAGCGTAAGAAAACCTACGCTTTTAATAAACTCTAGTGATACCTAAAATTCCAAATCCTGGTTGTAAGCCATACTCTGGAACATCTTTTAAAATATAAGTGATTCTATAAATATCATTAGTTGGTTCAATCGAACCATCTTCATTAATGATATTAAACTTGATAAAATGCCCTACTTGATAATCACGATCAAGTTTACGCAATTCAAATTGTTTTTGCCAATTTGATACTGGAATGTAGTATTCTCTCTTAATTTTTAATTCGTGAATCACTTTCAAGCTAATTTTTATATCGAAAGGATAATCTATTAGATAAAAATTCTTTTTATATATTTTTTCTATCGTATAAACAGCCTCTCTAGAGCGTGAATAATAGCAGATTGAATCAATTACTATCGTTTTCTCGTAATCGTCCTTAAAATCGATAGAACTAGCTAAAACACTCTCTTTGTTGGCTAACAATTTTTTAATATATTTATTAAGCTCGTCTAGAACTAGAACTTCTCTTTCTTCTTCCATAATTCTCCTTTCGATTAGCCAGGCTATACCTCGCTTGTTACTTTTTCTTGATTCTCTTGTGCGTTTTGAATAACTTCTTCAGCCACTTCTCCCTCACTTACATTTTTATCATCTTCTGATGAATATTCAACTGGAAGAATTAACGGTGTTTCGTTAGTTCTATCCTTTAATGTAACGTGGAATGAAATTCTTGTAGAAGTATCAATCATTAATAACGCATCACCTTGACCAGCAGTAGCTAAATAGTTTATTTCTTCTTCAGTCAATGCTCCAGCGGATGCTTTTGCATACATTTCCTTAACTTGTTCAATATCATTAGGTTTTAAACCAAATAATACAGTGTATTGACAGTTATTAATAACCGCAGTTGCTTTTGTCTTTGTGTTGATGTCAAAGCCAACAAAGTCTGCAATATTTTGTGTAGCAACCCACAAAGAACCGCTATATTTTCTGATTCTCTTAGCCATATTCTTCATCATATCCAAAGCAACAGGGAACTCTGGATCAATGAAGTTATGAGCTTCATCAACCAATAGAACAACTTTTTTAGCTTCATCTTTCTTAACGTGAAGATTAATTTCGTAGTTATTAATAATTTCTCTGTTTAGATATTTTGTAATTAATAACATTTGACCGTTTTTAATTTCATCACTGCTACCGTTATCTAAGCCACGGAAATTAAATACAACAAAATCGTTGTCTAATGATATAGTTGTTGGCCCATTCCATAAGATGCCATATCTACCTTGACCATCTTTATCGTTTTCAAAATCTTTCAAAAACGCTTGTAGTTCAACAATAGATTCTACAACTTGTGTTGTTTTGCCTTCTAGTGGAATTTTATTGAAATAATTAATGACATCTGTAAATGTTGGATAATCTTCTGGCTTAAGATTTGCATCTTTGAATAATACTACTTTTGCATTTTTATCTTTTGGATTTTTATATCCAACTGGATAAATGCCTTTATTTGCATAAATAGTTTTTAATTCGTTTTGCAATACTTGTCTTGTAAAGTCTGTTAAATATGGAAGAACCACTTTAAAGAAACTTCCTAAAAAAGCCAAGTGTTGTGATAACAAACCAAAACCCGATGATACATTACCGTTTTCATCCATTTCTGGAATTAATTCAAACGGATTAATTCTCATTTCACCGCCAACTACATCAATAACTTCTCCGCCAAATTCATTAGCAATATACGAATATTCGTTTTCTGGATCTAAAATGAAAATCTTTGTATCTCTTGCTAATTGATTCTTAATTAAAATCTTTTGAAGATATGATTTACCTTTACCAGATGCACCGATAGTCATCATATTTGCATTGGTTCTTGTTCCTGGGCCACCATTAAGGTTTTGCCACATATCAAAGAATACTGGCCCAGAGTTTTCACCAACAAAATCACCCTTTTTATCTATGAATAAATCACTGATAAATGGGAATGATCCTGCAAACGTAGAACTTTGAAAGTCTCTTTGCATATATTTGACATTTTTACTTTGTAAATGTGGGAAAGCATTAATAAATACTTCCATTTGTCTAAATGTAAGAGCATCCAATCTAGCATTGCAAGTGCTCTTTAAAATAGAGTTAATATTCTTAATTGTCTTCTTATCATATTCATAGATAAGCATAATGTCGCAAGTATGTAGTGTTTCTTTGGAGAACTTTAATTGTTCAAGCAAATGTCTAAAACCTTCAATTTGAGCATTAATTTCCATCCTATCGGATTCAGTTTGTTTTTGTAGGAGTAAAGCACCCAACGAAACAATTTTTTTATTAATGTTTTTAGTAGCTTTTGCAAGATTTGAACAATTCTTAAAGTTAACAACCAACTTTACACCTTCAATATTTGCAATATCAGAAAGCCAACCATTACCTAATACATAAGGTAAATCACATAACGTATGCACACATATTTTCTTATTGTTTTGAATTAGATAGCGAGATTTTTCAGTTGTTTGAGGGAAAATCAATTTTCCATCTTTATTTTCTTCCGTATCGAAAAAAGTAGCATAGAACTGTTTTATTTCTCTAGAATCTAATTCATATGAGAACAATCCCATATTATTTAATAAGCGGATTGCTCTTTCAACATCGATATTCAAGTTTCCGATGTTTTCATTATATAAAACTAAAAAGTAGGAATTACTTTTGATAGTTTTTGATTCTTCAGCCGACATAAAAATATTATGGTCGATTGTTAAAGCGGTAATTCTAGTTTCTAGTTGTCTTGCTTTTATATTGTTTGGATCTTTCTTTTCTTCATCAGATAATTTGTCATATTCTTCGGTAAAAGCAATTAATCTCTTATCGACATCTTCTAATTTATCTAAGAAAGAAATAGGTTTATCTAATTTAACAATCTTGCCTTTATCAATATTTCCAAGAACTACTGCTAATTGATTGATTTTTAAATCTTGTGTAGCTTCACTAATAAGAGAAAAATCAATTCCTTTAATTTCGATTACTTTTGAATAAATTCCCGCCTCAGTAGAGACATAGTTATCTTTAAAAGAAACACCTAATTGGTTTTCTAATGTGCTTTCAGCATATTTTTTCTTACTAAAGACAAACAAAATAAGATGTCTGATATACCAATATAAGCGGTATTCAGTAATTTGAGCTAATAAAATAAGGAAAATTACGGCTTCTGAAACTACTACACCCGCAATAATAGCAAACGGTTTTACATTAAAAGCCATCATTGTTAGAAGTGTTGCAATTATAACTGCAAGTCCAACGAGAATGTAAACAATATCAAAAATATTAAATTTTAAGATTATAGGTAATTTTTGATTTGTTTTGCCTGGAACGATTCTATTCATATCTACACCCCCTATTTTTTTGTAGGAATCTTAAATCCATCTAATGACTTATCGTCAGCGGAATTAGGAGTTTCTTTTGTTTTAACTTCTGGATGTGGAATGTCAACGTGCAAGTCTTTTGCGATTGCACTAGCTTTCTTTTCGTCCTTATCTTGTTGAAGTTTATTCAAAACAAATGCGCTATCAACTGGTTTGCCACCAAGTTTTTGAATATCTTTGTTGATTAAACCAAGTTTCTTTTTATCTCCATAGTTTTGTAGAGCTTCATTTACTTTTTCTGCAATTTGATTTTCCTTTTGCTGTTGTTGAGCGGTGAGTTTTTTATCTTTTATCTTATTGAAAGCAGTTTTTGCACCTAAAAAACCACCGCTTTGAGCCATGCCAATACCGCCAGCAATAGCTAAAGCTGGAGCCAAACCCATACCAGTTAAGCCAAGCGCACCTACTGTAAGTCCGCCTTTTAACACTTTTTTACCAACACCCGCTAAGCCTTGATTTAAGCCAGTAACTTGACCAACTGCGGATAATTTACCTCTACTACCATTTGATGCTGAGCCTAAAGCACCACCGCCACTTGATCTACCTAAAGCACCTGATGCAGAAGCTAACGCATTAGATACATTACTTTGACCATTTTGTGGGTTTGCTTTACCCATTAAAACATTCTTAGCAAGTCCTAAAACACCAGTTTTATCGGCTGCAAAAAGTGCTCCCGCTCCGATAGCGTGTGCGCCTCTTTGCATAAATGCCATATCTGCGTTTGCGTTTTGTAAATCAGATTGTGCCAGTTGTCCCGCATTTTGAGAAACCAGTGTTGCCAGCATAGTATACATTGCGGGAATAGCGAGTCCACCAGACACCAAAATAAGAACATACACAATCGTTAATATTGAACCAGTATTAAATGTTCCATTATCATCAACCGTTAAAGTTAATGTTTTAAAATCAGAGGAGATAGATGCAAACAAATCTCCTAGCTCGGTTATAACTACCAAATATATAGCAAAAGCTACGGCTATTCCAAAAGATGCCAGTATTTTTGAAACAATCGTATCTTTCCATATTTCAAAGCGTTTGCCATCATCGTTAGGAACGCAAGCTATTGGGAACGGAGCAATGATATAAAGAACAATAACATCAAATATTCTCTTGCCTAAAAGCATAATCGCCTTAAATAAACCAATCATTAAAACGATTAAAACAAGAATAGCAAACAAATAATCATAATTACCAATATTTGCTGTATCATTACCTACAAATCTCAATGAATCAGAGTTTAATATTTGCCAAAGAGTGTCTTTTTCTCCACCATATCTAAGTAATTCTTTTTCGCCAAGCATAAAAGAAAACAATGGCTTTCCATTTGAGTCATACCAGTTAGTAGTGTTTCCGCTACTATTTGCGAACATAAAGAAAATTTTGTTTGCTAATGATGTTTTAACGTCTGTATCAAATTTATTGTAAATACATACTGCATCCACTAAAGAGTTTGTTACTTTTAAAACGCAGTAAATAATAACTGGGAACAAAACCATTAAAATTACAGCTTTAATTCCGCCAAGAACTACGTTTTTCGGATTTTTATCTTCTTCCTTAGTTGATAAATGGCTTTTAAAAATAGCTATAACACTCATTAAAACAATTAAAACCAGGCCTATGATTATAAATAAAATCATTAAAGAGCCTATTACATTGTTTTTGAAGTCGAATATCTTATCTCCATCAAAAAGTATTGCATCTAATAAGTTTTTGTAAATTGGTGTTTTATCTCTCGTTTCACCAACTTTTATACCTCTAACTAAAGCCCAAAAAATACTTTCTAAAAAGTAAACAAATAAGCACAACCATTGAATTAAATTTAGTATTAAAGAGCCTATCATTCCTGGAAAGCGATCCCAATCAAAGATACCCCAACCGTTCATATCAAACGAATTATTAAAATCAGTCATAAAACGTTCTCCCAAAATAACAAATAATTAGAATTTAGCGGTCAATGTGCCACTGAAAGTAAGTGTTGCATCACCTTCAATTTTTCTGTAATCTTCATCAACTTCTAAAATGCCTGGATTAATATCTCCCATAATGAAAGTATTTTTGAAAACCCAATCGTCCTTTGTGTATGTATTTTGGTAAATAGCACCAGTGCCACTCTTTTCTCTACTAATGTTTTTAATACCTTTGCCTGTATTAAGTTGATATTCTATTCTAGCTTTCATTGAAAAATTAGAAAATTTAACAGTTTTAAAATTAGAACCCGCATTGGTAGGAACAAAAGAAACGTAGAGTTTTCTTTTTGTTACATCTAAGGTAGTGTCATTTACCATATAGTCGCCTAATACTTTTTTTACATCAAATTTATAGGTAAAAGAACCAGTTCTTTCTGTATCATATACAATTTGACATAATTCTGTTGAATTTAGACGCTTCAAATCTAACTTGTATGCAAGTTTTTCGTCCTTTGTTAAATCGTCTCTTTTCTCGTATGTTTCATATGCTTTGTCAACTTTTTCTTCGTCAGTTAGTATAAGAAAAACTTTTCCATCGATTAAATTACCAGAAGCATCATAAACAAAGTTCTGCTTGTCATTATTGCCAGAACTTGAATTTGAGCTAGGCCCACCACAGGCCGATAGCATTAAAGTTGTGAGTAATAAGAATAATTTTTTCATAACTATATTCCCCCGTCTATATTATACCATTAATTATTGATATAATCAATAATTAGGCCTTTTTATCCCCTATTTCGGTCTTGCTCTCTTCTATATCATTTAGAATAGAGAACGCACTGTTACCGAATGGATCTTCATCAGTTCCAACCTCATACTCTTGAGGCACAGGTTCATCAATTTGGCCATCTACTTTAACCGTTTCTTCTTCCACTTTTGGTGGTTCTTCTGGATTGTAGAATCCTTGACGTTGTTCCTTAGAATCTGGAACTCTACTATCATCAGAAACAATATAAGTGTGGCTATTGCGAGTTTGCTCGCTTACTGCATATATTTGTCGTTGATCCAAAGCATACTCTTTTAAATTTAGTAGTTTTTGGAACTTCTCATCAAATATAGGCAAAATATTTGTGTGTCCTGGATGTTGTTTTAATTCTAGGAAATAAATCTCTCCAGGCTTCATATTCATAAATTGTGAAGAAGTAATCAAATCGGCTTTATTAAATGAGCGGTTTGAACTTCCACTATTATCTCTTTCTCCTTGCGAACTGGATGTCGAAACAATCGTATATGTTCCAAAGAAGTGTTTGAAATAATCAATCGAACCAGGTTCACCTAAACCTAATATGATTTTCATATTGCAGTTTTGAATGATTGTTTTTGCAAAATCCTTTCCATATTTATCTTCAAGTTGAGAAACAGCTTGGATAAAAATTGAAATAAAAAGTTTTCTTTCTCTACCAACAGAAAGCCAATTATCAATTTCCGAAATTCTTGGTAGGTTTGCAAACTCATCCAAAATCAAGTGAACATCTCTTGTGTTTTTAAAACCAGTCTTTTGACTTTCTAATACAAGTAATGAGTATGCTTGATTGATTATCAAACTAGCTAAAGGATATTTAGAGCGGTCTTCATCTGGCAACAACAAGAATAAAGCAGTAGCTTTTCTTTTAATGTCGCAAGCATCAAAATCGCTTTTAATTGTTAAATCAATACTCGCAGTATCGACAAACTTATCAAAAGCAGTTGTGTATGTTGAAAGAATACTTAATAGCGTTTTGTTTGGAACACCACGTTCGTAGTTAGACAAAATCTGAGATTGTGCTAACTTTCTAGCTTTTGAATTAAGTGGTCTAGTAAACCAATAATTGAAAAACTGTGCATTACCTTTTCTATTGATTTCGGCAATAGTCGAAAAAGTAAACTTTTCCTTGGTAAATGTTCTTTCATATTCTGGAAGACTTTTATCCTTTTCGTAGTCTTCCAACATACCATAGACGATAGCTTTAAATATTCCTTGGCCTGCGGTAGCCCAGAAGGCATCTGCACTTTTATCTGAAGGACATATCAGTTCAGCAAGATGATTAATTTCTTTATCATAATGGTATTGAGCTTCAACATTCTTTATTGGATCTTCCATATACCTATCGTAATAGTCGATAATAATCCCTAAAGGATTATATTTTTCAGAGACTTCAGGTCTTCTAAAATCAACTATATGGATGTCATATCCGTTCTCATTCAACGTATTATACGTTTTTTCAATGATTTCACCTTTAATATCGATGACAATCATTGATGGCTTGTTAGAACTCTTCGCCATCATCAAAACGGTCGGAATGAGCATAAATTTGGTTTTACCAGTTCCAGTAGTTCCAACTACTATACTATGAACATTACTTGTTCTATGAAAATAATAGTCGCCACTACTAGTTAATCCAGAATTAATAACAAGTCCATTAACAACATTGTCTTTAATGTTTTTTAAAAGAACTGGAGCATAGCGGTTCTTTCCTATTTGAATACCGTATTTTTCATCAAGCTCTTTTTTAGTTAAGAATCTTGAATCATCGTAAAGATTGCTATCTGCTCTATCAGCCCTTGGGCCTTTATTTTTCTTTGTTAATTTAACATAAACTATGTAAAGCAACATAGCGAAACTAGTAACTGCTCCACATATTAAAGAAAATAATTCAAACAAATATTCTGGAACTCTTTCGATTTGAAAGTGTATTCCCATTTTGTAAAAAGCTAAAGCAAATACACCAACGGCCCAACCTAAAGCAAACATAAAAACTAAAATTACTAACCATAAGATTAGTTTTCCCTTTTTGTTAGATTTGCCATTATAAATGCTACTTGCCATTATCTTTTTGCCTTTTAGCTTTACACTTCCAAACAATAAGAATAACTGTTGCAACTGCTGAAACAATCGAAATTATCCCAGCAGTTATATGTAATCCAAATCCTATTGTTTTCATTGGAAAGGCAATCAAATTTAACAATAATGTTGCAACTAATGTTGCGATTGACCATCCAATAAAGAAGTTAAAATCTTGTCTTTTCATCAAATTAGAATAAGTTCATTACTAATGATGTTTTAGCGAAGTTTTCAGTAGCCCACGCTTTAACTGCTTCACCAATAAATGGAATTGCGATTGAAGCGCTTAGGCACAAAACAAGACCAATAATACAATAAACAACTTGCTTTTTGCATTTTTGAGCAGCTTCTGGCGAATCAGCGTTTGACAACTTAATTCCAACTTTAACTAAACTAATAGTAATTAAAATTGTTCCAATGATTCCCAACGCAGTCAAAACCCAAGTAACACCTGAAATGACTGGTGCTAAGGCTTCGTCTAGTTTGTCATCACCTTTGTTTTCTGCCATAAAAGGCAATAATTTAGTAAGAATTTTCATATTGTTTTCTCCCTTCCTTACTATTATAAAACTAGCTAGCTAGTTTTTCTACTTTTTCATTCCACGAGATTTACGTTTTTTGAAGAGGACAACTGTTATTGTAGTTATGATGCCTACTGCACCAATACTTGCCATTGGAATAACAAGTCCGCCCATACCGTAATCTTTAGCTGGAATTTTGAATTTATACGCAATAGTTTGTGTAAGTTCATTTGGATATGTTTCATCAGAAACAACTTTTGTTACTTTAATGATGTGTGCTCCAGAATCAGTGATTGGTTCTCCGTGATAAGGTTTGCCATCTAAAGTTGCAGTTGCACCTTCTGGAATTTCAATTTTTGCGATTCCGTCTTCACCAAAAATTAAATATCCAGTGTCTTCATCTATTTCTGGAGTAAGCACTTCATCGTTTACATCATAGAAAGTAGCTTCTGTTTCTTTTTCGATTACTTTGTAAGTGATTGTTTGTGTTTGGCCGTAATAAACGAATGTAACTTCGATTTCACCAGTTGTGATGAATTTGAAACTTTTACCATCTTCGCTTATGACAATGTTGCTATTTTCTACGATATGAAGTGCATCATCATCATTAACCCATTCTTGAACTTTCTCGAATGTATCAAGATATATTATCTTGCCTTCGTTTTTAACTAATCCTTTTGTTTCTGGAACAATCAAGTTGTATGTAACTTCTCTAACAAGTTGATTGTTATATTCGTCTTCTTTAATAACGAATGTGATCACAAGAGTATATTCCCCTGGTTCGGTGATAGCTTCTCCATTGTATGGATTTCCATTCAATGTAGCTGTTGCACCTTCTGGAATTTCAACTTTTGCGATTCCTTCTTCTTCAAAAGTCATTTTGCCTGTCTCTTCATCAGTTTTAGTCTTTGATTGGCTACCAGTATAGTTGATGAAAGTTCCAGAAATTTCTTTTGTTTTAACAGAATAATGAAGGATTTGTTCTTGTCCGTAATAAGTGATTGTGACAGTTGCCTCTCCTTCTTTGACGGCAACAAGTGTTCTACCGTCTTCATCTAGTTTCAAACTGCCACCACTTATTGTAATTTTTAATTGTTCCGTATCAGATACAGTGTCTATTAATGTTTCACTGTCTCCAACAAACATAAGTTTATCTGGATTAGATACAAGTGTATCTGATGTAGGAATCACGAACTTGTAAGTTCTATCTTGTGGAAGAGAATTAGAATACTCGCTATCACTTATTGTGCGAGTGATAACAAGCGTGTATTCTCCAGGAGCAATGACTTGTTCACCGCTATATGTCTCGCCATTTAGTGTTGCAGAAGA
>JAILIF010000041.1 GCA_024695405.1 Bacilli bacterium | reverse complement strand
TTCATCTTCATAGATAATGTATTGGGAGATTTCATCGTTTGCAGTTAATTCTTTTTCTTTGGTAAATTCTAAATATTGATCGTCAGTTATGTATAAAAGAAAACGATGAGATTCTTTTATACATAACTGACGATCAATATTTAGAATTTACCAAAGAAAAAGAATTAACTGCAAACGATGAAATCTCCCAATACATTATCTATGAAGATGAAAATATTATCATTATTAACAAACCTAGGGGGATGTTAGTTCAAGGTGATGGTAGTAGAAATGTTTCGTTGGATGTACTTGTTAATGAGTATCTAATGTTTAAAGGTAAAGAAGGTAATTTTTTATCCGCTCCATGTCATAGAATTGATAGAAATACTTCTGGATTAGTAGTTTTTGCTAAATCTATTGAAGTAACTCAAGAAATGACAAAACTCTTTAAAGAACATAAAGTATTAAATAAAACATATCTAACATTAGTTAAAGGGAAAGCAGACCCTAGGGGGGAAGTTGATGTTCCTTTAATTAAGAACGAAAAGTTAAACAAAGTCTTTGTTGGTAAAGAGGAAGAAGGCGCTAAACCTTCAAAAACGCTTTATGAGACGATTTTTTCTAATGAGACTGTTTCTTTACTGAAAGTTAAACTTTTGACCGGTAGAAGCCATCAAATTAGGGTTCATATGGCGTATATAGGTCATCCAGTAGTTGGAGATTCTAAATATGGAGATTTCACTTTCAATAAAGAGTTCCAAAAACAATATAATTTTGAAAATCAATTCTTACACGCTAGTGAACTATCTTTTAAGAAATTAGAAGGCAGTTTAAAATATTTAAGTGGTAAAACATTTACCGCTCCTCTTCCAATAGACGAAGAGAAAATCTTAGAGAGTATCAAAGGGGAATAGTTATGTCAGTAGTTAATGAAAATTATAATCGTTGGTTATCATCTAATGCCGTGGATGAAAAAACTAAAGAAGTTTTAAGAAACATGTCTAATGAAGAAAAAGATGATGCTTTCTTTAAAGATATTGAATTTGGTACTGCAGGTATGAGAGGAATTCTAGGACCTGGCACAAATAGATTAAACATATTTACTGTTAAAAAAGCATGTGTAGCTTTTGCTAAGTATTGTTTAGATACATTCCCTAATGCTAAAAAAGACGGAATTGTTATTTCTCATGACAATAGACATATGTCTAGAGAATTTACTTTATTAAGTGCAGATGTATTTAATGATTTTGGTATTAAAGCATATATTTTTGATTCTTTAAGACCTACTCCAGAATTATCTTTTGCAGTTAGATATTTAAAAGCTTGTGGTGGTGTAATGATTACAGCTAGCCATAATCCAAAAGAACATAATGGATATAAAGTATATGATGAAACAGGCTGCCAATTAGTACCTAGCAAGATTCAACATATGTTTGATATCATCGCTAAACTCCCTAATGAATTAGAAGTCACATATGATGTCGAAAAAGTAAGAGGAGAAACAATTCTCTTAGATTCTAAGATTGATGATGAATATGTAAAACTCGTTGAAGAATTAGCTATTGATAGAAACTTAGACAAGAAAGGTTTCAAGATTGTTTTCACACCAAATCATGGTACTGCATTTGTTAACGCAATGAGAGTATTCAAAGATTTAGGATATGAAGTATATCCATTAGAAAAGCAGTGTACTCCTGATCCAGATTTCTCTGGTACTTTATCTCCTAACCCAGAAGACGCAAGAAGCTTTATTGAACCAATTAAATATGCTAAAGAAATTGGCGCTAATCTTATAGTTATGACTGATCCAGATGGAGATAGATGTGGGCTTGGGTATTTAGCAAGTGATGGTACTTATAAAACTTTAACAGGTAATCAAAGTGCTGCGATGCTTATGGATTATATTTTTTCAAAGAAAAAAGCTATGGGCACTTTGAGTAAAAATGGTGTTATGTATAACACAATTGTTACTTCTTCTTTAGGAGAAAAAGTAGCGGCTTATTATGGTGTCAAAACCGAACAATTCCTAACTGGATTTAAATATATTGGCAATAGAATTGATTACTATGAAAAATTAGGAAATGGTCCTAAATTTGAATTTGGTTATGAAGAAAGCTATGGTTGCTTAGTAGGGCCATTTGCTAGAGATAAAGACGGCATTCAAGCAATTGTTCTTTATTCAGAAATGGCTTTATCTCACTTTAGAGAAGGTAAAACACTTGATATGGTATGGAATGAATTAGGTGAAAGATTTGGCTATCATCAAGACATCGCATATAACATTGAATTCAAAGGTTCTGAAGGCGCATCAAAGATGAATGAACTTATGGACAAGTTACACACAAATCCATTTATCACAGTAGGAAATATTCATGTTACTGAGGTTGATGATATCTTACTTAGCAAGCATATATCCAAAGATGGTAGTGTTAGACCAGTTGATTTAGAAAAGAGTAATGTTGTTAAACTTTACTTCAATGATGGCACAACAATTACAGTTAGACCTAGCGGTACTGAACCAAAAGTTAAATTCTATATTGGTGTATTATCAAAAGAAAAACCAAATGATGATTCGTTACCAAAATCATTATTTGAAGGAATCAAAAAAGTTCTTGGAATATAAAAAAGTAATCTTTTTAAGATTACTCTGTCACAGTAAGCAAGCCAACGGCTTGTTTTACTTTTTTAAGAACTTTTTGTGATTCCTCGTTAGCTCTAATAGCGCCATCTCTAAGGACTTGTTCATAAATCTTATTGTCTAAGAAGTAGCGGTATTTTGCTTGGAACTGTTCTAAGTCAGCACATACTACATCAGCAACTTCTTTTTTGAAATCACCATATCTAAACCCAATAAAATGTTTTTCTGCTTCTTCAATTGAGATATCTTTAAGAGCTGCATAGATAGTTAATAAGTTTGAGATACCTGGTTTAATTTCTACATCGTATTTAACTTCACAACCAGTATCAGTTACTGCAGACATAATTTTCTTTCTAACAACCGCTAAGTCATCTTTTAAGAAAATGTCTCCCTTAGGGTCTGATTTACTCATTTTTACAGTAGGATCAGATAATGACATGATTCTAGCACCAACTTTTCTCATCTCTGCCTTTGGCATTTGTAAGATTGGGCCATATCTATTGTTAATTCTATTTACTAAGTCTCTAGTTAATTCAACGTGTTGAACTTGGTCTTCACCTACAGGAACAATAGTAGCGTTATATAAGACAATATCGCATGCCATTAATACTGGATATGCAAATAAACCTAAACCAATAGCATTTTCTTTCATCTTTGCTGATTTATCTTTAAACTGTGTCATTCTTGATAATTCACCCATGTATAAGTAGTTTTGCATAATAGCGTTAAGCTCAGCGTGAGCGGATACTTCGCTTTGTAAGAATAAAACTGCTTTTTTAGGATCAAGACCTGCTGCTAAATAAAAGCATGCTAAATCAATTGAGTTTTGTCTTAATTCATTAGGATCGATAGGCAATGTAAGAGCGTGTAAGTCCGCGATGAAAATAAAGCATTCGCCTCTATCTGTCATTTCGTGAAGGTGCTTTAATACACCGATGTAGTTGCCTAAAGTTAATTTTCCAGTAGGCTTAATTCCAGTTAAAATACGCTCTGCCATAGTTTTTACCTCGTTTAAATATTTTATATGTAAACGATAATAAGTTTCAATCGTTGATTGATTTGTTATTATTTTTCTTAAAAATATTATATTATTTTATTGTTATGATTAGAATTTATACAACCCCATCTTGTAGTTCATGTAGAAAAGTAAAAGCTTGGTTTAAAGAACAAGGCATTCCTTTTGTTGAGAAAAATATATTTGTTTCTGCTTTAAATGAGCAAGAATTAAAAGAAATTTTAATGAAGAGCGAGAATGGAACAGAAGATATTATCGCTACTAAGAGTAAGATTGTTAAAGAAAGTGGCATTGATTTAGATTCAATGACAATAAAAGAATTAATCGCTTTTATTAGAGAAAATCCTTCAATTTTAAAAAGACCTATTATGGTTGATGATAGAAAAATTCAAGTTGGATATAATCCTGATGAAATCCGTGTATTTATTCCACGCGCTCAAAGATTGGCTATGTGGGCATGTAAGCATGAAGATTGCCCTAAATATGATAAGTGTGATTTAGCTAAAGAAGAAAAAGCTGAATAGTATGAAAATAGCTATTTTTACTAATCCAGAAAAAGAAAATAATGAATTAAAAGAAGGCATTGTTAGAATTGCCTCTTTTGTTGGTTTTGAAATAGATGAAGAAAACCCAGATGTAGTTTTTGCATGTGGTGGAGATGGCACTTTATTAAGATCTGTACACCGTTATATTGATAAATTAGACAAAGTTAGCTTTTGCGGTGCTAATTTTGGACATTTAGGTTTCTTCTATGATTTTGAAAAAGATGAAATAGAAATAGCGTTAAAAGCGATTCTAAACGGCGAAATGAGATCTTCTAAACATAGACTTATAAAAGGAAAAATAGAAGAAAACGATGGTAGCGTTACTGAGTTATACGCAGTAAATGAA
This sequence comes from Bacilli bacterium, assembly GCA_024695405.1. Classification (GTDB taxonomy): domain Bacteria; phylum Bacillota_I; class Bacilli_A; order RFN20; family CAG-826; genus RGIG9670. The sequence continues at coordinate 19,856 of JAILIF010000041.1, read as the reverse complement.
TTTAGAATTGAAAATAACTTAAAACCATTAATCGCAAATGTATATGTTGACGGAGAACCATTTGAATATTTCTTAGGTACTGGTTTAACTATCTCTTCTTCAGTTGGAAGTACCGCATATAATTTAACTTTAAATGGTGCGGCAGTTTGTTCTGAATTAGAAACACTTCAATTAACACCAATTCAGCCTTCTACACAATGTAAATGTTTTAAGTCTTCTCTTATATTACCTATAGATAAAACAATTCATTTAGAAGGATTATTAAATAATGTTCTTCTTGGATATGATTACGTAGTAAAAGAAAGAATGTCTTTTAAATCGATTACTATATCAACAAGTGATAAAGAATTTACATTATTAAATAGATTTGGAACTAATACGTTGTCCAAATTAAAGAAACTATATAACTAAAATAAAAAATGGAGTTATTTCGCGATAACTCCCATTTTTTTTAAGTCTTTAATAATTCTTTCTATAGGGAAACCTATGACGTTATTAATGCTTCCTCTAACTCCTTTAACTAAATTAAAATCGTTATTATCTTGTAAACCATACGCTCCCGCTTTATCCATAGGAGAGCCAGTTTGTATATATTTATCAATAATTTGAGGAGTTAAATAGTTAAATCTAACGTAAGAAATTTCTTCATGCAAAATTTCTTTTCCTTTGTGATTTATATAATACGCAGTAATTACAGTGTGGGTTTTACCAGATAATTTAGTGAGTATTCTTCTAGCGTCTTCTACGTCTTTTGGTTTACCTAATATTTCTTTTCCAAGAACAACAATAGTGTCTGCGGTAATAATAGTGTCTTCTTCAACTTTAGATAATAAATCTTGGCCTTTTCTATAAGCAATATCTCTAACTGCTTTAATAGGCTTAAGAGAATACGAAGAAGATTCATCAATGTTTGGAACAACAACAGCAAAATTAGTGGTGATATATTTCCCCATTAAATATTGTCTACGTGGTGATTGGCTTCCTAAAATAATCATATTAATTCTTTGACATAATAACAGGAATAATCATTGGCTGACCGCCAGTTCTCTTTAAGAAGAACTCTCCCGCTATTTTTTTAATTATATTTTTAATCTCTGCATAGCTAGGTTTATTTTGTAATACTTGATTGATACCTTTTTCAATAAGTGCTCTACATTCCATATCTATCTTAGAACTACCTTTATTAATTAAACCTTTTTGATATAAAAGTGGTGGTACTAAGATAGTGTTTGATTTGCTATCTAAAGATACACAAATCGTTAAAACTCCGTTCTCAGTTAAAATCTTACGATCTTCAATAACTGCATCTGCTAAGCCATCAATGCCCTTACCATCAATATAAGTACATCCAGTTTCAACATCATATCCACGTGTAACTTTATTGTTTGACAAAACTAAAGTTTCACCATTATTTAATACGAATGTCTTTTCTTTAGGTACACCTAGAGATTGAGCAATTTCAGCGTGAATCTTAAGCATTCTATATTCACCGTGCATTGGCATAAAATGCTTTGGACATAATAACTTAAACATTAACCTAAGTTCTTGTTTTGCAGGGTGACCAGATGAGTGAATATCACTTAAGATCGAATTTGTAATAACATCTGCGCCACATCTAGTTAATTGGTTAACTACGTTAGCAATCATCATTCCATTACCTGGAATTGCACTAGAAGAGAAAACAACTGTGTCGCCAGGGAAGATATGAACATCTTTATGTTCTCCATTAGCAATTCTACTTAAAGCTGCCATTGGTTCGCCTTGTGAACCTGTGCAAAGAATTAATGTTTCGTTAGCTTTAAGCGCTCTAATTTCTTCTGTAGAAACAATTGAGTTATCGGGAATATGGATATATCCATATTGACGTGATATATCAACTGCTTTTTCCATGCTACGTCCAATAATTACAATCTTTCTATTATGAGAAACAGCAACTTCACAAAGTTGTTGGATACGAGAGATGTTACTAGAGAAAGTAGAGACAATTAATCTTCCTGGAGAAGTATCAAATATTTCTTCGATGCTACTTAAAACAGCTTTTTCAGAAGGAGTGTATCCTTCGTTTTCTGAGTTAGTGGAGTCTGATAAAAGTAAGTCAACTCCTTCGATACCCATTTGAGCGATTTTATCTAACTCCATATCTGGTCCAACAGGAGTTAAGTCAACTTTAAAGTCTCCTGTGGAGACTACTCTTCCTTCTGGAGTATCAACACAAACACCAAATGAGTCTGGGATTGAGTGGGTAACTCTAAAGAAACTTACTTTCCAATCCTCAATATTAACAACAGTGTCGCTATCGTACTCTACAATCTTTGTTTGCGTTTGAATTCTAAATTCCTCTAATCTATTTCTGATTAAAGCCGCTGCCAATCTTGGCGCATAAATTACTGGGATATTAACTGTTTGAATCAAAAATGGAATACCACCGATATGGTCTTCGTGTCCATGCGTAATAAATAAGGCTCTGATTTTATTTCTGTTATTTTTTAGGTGTGTAAAATCAGGAATTATATAATCAATGCCAGGGAACTCTACGCCAGGAAAACGAACGCCACAGTCAATAATAATGATTTTGCGTTCTGACTCTAAACAATACATGTTTTTTCCAACTTCACCTAAGCCTCCTAAGGCATAAATGGAAATTGGAAGAGATAAACTCTTTTCCATAGATTCCTCCTTTAACATTATAGTATGTTCAACAGGTTAAACTTATTATATCACTAGTGAATAATAAGTAAAATTATAATTAAATTAATTCTTCATCTTGAAGTTGAAGATTAGGATTCTTTTTGTCAATTCTGTCATAGAAGAATATGCCATCTAAGTGGTCATATTCATGTTGAAGAACGATTGCATCAAATCCTCTTGCTGTAATAGTGATATCTTGATTTGTTAATGCATCAAATGCGGTCATTTTAATTTTGTAATATCTATGAGAAAGACCTTTATAGTCTTTATCAACAGAAAGACATCCTTCTCCGTTTGAAAGAGCGACATGTCTAATAGAAGTTTCAATTATTTTAGGATTCACTAATTGATATTGAACAATTTCGTTATCTTGATTTTCATAGTAGATAACAAACATTCTTTTTAATAAACCAATTTGAATAGCAGCAAGGCCAACACCAGAACGAATGTTGTGCTTTTTTGCGTATTCTTCATCTTGAGAAAGCTTTAAGTAATTAAGCATATTATCTAGAGTATCTTTATCTTCTTTTGAAAGAGGTAAATCTACTGGTAGAGATTTCTTTCTCATTATTGGATTAGAATCTTTAATAATTTTCAATTTCATGCAAAAAGTATAGCACATATATTTATTTTTGAATAAATATTTGATCTGCTTTATAATATTTGCATGACTGAAGAACTATTAGATTTGGTTTATAAATTAAAAGATTCACTTTCTAAAGATGAAAGAATTATAAAACTTAATGAGTTAGAAGAAAGAATGAATAACTCTTTTGAAGTCGCTTCTCTTGCTAGCAAAAAAGAAGTAGCGAGTGATGATTATAATTTTGCTTTAACTCATTTTGCTAATGATTCTAAAGAAGTAGAAGAAGCTCAAAAGAAATTATACGAGGCCAAAAGAGAGTTAGATTTACATCCCTTAGTTAAAGAATATATGGAGCAATATAAGATTGTTCGTGATTACTATAAAGAAATTAACAATATTATCTTCTCTATTATTAATAAGGATAAATGCGGAGGATGCTGTTCTAAATGAGAATAGTTGGTGGTAAATATCGTCATAGAATAATATCTTGGCCAGATGATCAAAGTAATACACGTCCTACAAAAGATAGAATCAGAGAAGCTATATTCTCTGCTTTAGGAGATATTAGTGGAACTACTGTATTAGATTTATATTCGGGTAGTGGTGCTATGGGAATAGAGGCTTTATCTAGAGAAGCATCATTTTGTTATTTTGTAGATATAGCACCAATTGCTTTAAAAACCATTAAAGCTAATATATCTTCTCTTATTATTCCAGTAGAACAATATATGGTTATTGCAAGAAGAGATATAGATGCAATTAATTATATTAATAAAAAGATAGATATATTGATTTTAGATCCCCCATATAAACAAGGAAAATATAATGAAATTATTGATTCATGCAAAAATATATTAAGTGATAATCATATAATTGTATGTGAATCAGACCATGAGCTCACATTCAATGAAACAGAATATAGAAAAATAAAAGAATATAAATATGGAGAAATATTAGTTACAATATTGTGGAAGTAAATATGAAAATTGCAATTTATCCTGGTAGTTTTGATCCAATAACTAACGGCCACTTAGATGTATTAAGTAGGGCTGCTCAAATGTTTGATAAAGTTATCATTCTTGTCGCGATAAACGCTGAAAAGAAAGGTAGATTCTCTATTGAAGAAAGAGTAGCAATGATTAAAGAATCTATTGGTCAATTCAATAACGTTGAAGTAGATTCATATGATGGATTGACAGTTGAATACGCAAAAGCACATAATTCAAAATTCTTAATTAGAGGACTTAGAGCTGTTACTGATTTCGATTATGAATTCCAATTAGCGGCAGCTAATGAATATGCAGATTCATCTATTGATACAGTATTCTTGATGTCTAAAGCTGAGAAATCATTTATCAACTCATCTATGATTATTGGACTTGCCAAAAAAGGAATTGATGTTTCAGGACTTGTTCCTCCAGCAGTTATTAAAAGATTAAAGTAAAATAAAACCCATTGGTTTCAACGCCAATGGGTTATTTTTTGCTTGCTTTTTAATTAAGATTGGTGATCTTCACCGAACCATGAATATTGAGCTTCGTTCCAAGCTTCAGCTAATTTTTGTGCTCTTTCATAATCACTTGAACCAGCAACGTCACTAGAAGTAAAACAGCTTCTTAAGCCATAAGTTGTAACGCCTGTGTATGCTTCTGCTTCGTAATCGAAGAATAAAACAGTACCAACAGCGAAGCCAGAAGCTGAAGCTGCTAAGCTATCATAGTGGTCTGATGCGCCTTCATCATATCTCTTGTTTTCAGCAAATTTTGTTGAGTATAAGTCTGTAGCGAAAGTCTCAAAGTTGTGTCTATCATATGCATCATCAAATAACTTTGTTGATGAATCATATTTATCAATTGCGTCAACGTAAATAGTTCTGAATACAAAGTCACCTTTTAAATCTTTGAATTCATCGTTATCCCAGTTATGATCTAAATAATTTAAACCACTATATAAAGAATCACATGAATTTGATTTATCAACGAATACAACAAAGAAACGTTTTTCGTTATTGCCAAGACCTAATTCTTTTTTTACAGCATCAAATGCTGCTGACGCAGAAGTGTATGTGCCATCTTTGTTTTCTAAAATTGAGAAATAGTTATCTAAAGAAGAACCTTCTGATAATTTTTCTTTATCACCTTGAGCAGAAATAGATTTGCTTTCAAAGAATGTTTGAGCTGCGTTACTTTCTTCGTTCATTGTTTCAACAACTTCAACGATTTTTGGAATTGAGAAAATGATAGCGAAAATACCACCAACAATTAACAATGGCTGGACCCAAGCTGTATCTCTAATCCAGCGTCCAATCTTTGCAAAGAATCTTCCGATTGCTTTTAATACGAACATATATAGTGCCTCCTATATTACAATATAGCGGGTATATCTTATCACTTGAGTTTTATATTTTCAACTAGATTATGTGATAGTTTTAATAAAAACTTTCACCTTTATAATTAGATATATTAAACTCTGCTTGTCTTTTATTGCTGTTAGAATTAAAATACACTCGTTTATGAACAAGAACAGTAGCTTAATTAAAAGAATAACAGACTACTTATATGATCACTATAAGTTAAAAACTGGGCTTGAAATATTGAAATATTTATTTTTCGCAATAGTGTCTGCTTTTACTTTTGCATTTGGATTTACTGCTTTCATCAGTCCTCCACACACAAACTTTGTTATTGCTACTGGTGGAGTTAGTGGTCTTTCTCAAATTGTTGCAAGAATACTATCATTCTTTGGAATAGAAGTAGGGGATAATATTGTTCACGCTGTATTTTACACTGTCCTTAATATTCCTCTTATTATCTTTTCTTTCTTAAAAATAGGTAAGAAGTTTACTATTTTCACGACAGTAAACGTTGTCGCTAGTACTATATTTATTTGGCTATTATCTAAAGAAGGTGGTGTTGCTGAATATTTCGCTCATGTTGAAATGGGTGATGGTCAACCTATTATTGATTCAATATTAGGTAGAATTCTTTTTGGTGCTATCTGTACTGGCGTAAGTAGTGCTACAGCGTTTGTTGGTGGCATATCTTGTGGTGGTATCGATATCGTAACCTACTATTTAGGTATGAGAACTAGCTCACAACTAGGTAAATATAGCGCAATTATTAATGTATTTATTTTCTCAACATATTCTTTATTAGGTGTTATTGGTGGCAATAATACATTTGGCTTTGCAATGTATAGCATTCTTTATTCATCCTTATACTGTTTAATTGTTGCTCTTGTTGTTGATTTAATTAATTTAAAGAATAAGAAAGTTAGAATAGAAATTATTACTACTATGCCAAATATGGGCGATATTTTAATATCTAACTTCCCTCATGGTGCTACTATTGAACACGCTCAAGGTGTTTATTCTAAGAAAGATAAATATGTTGTATTGATGACAGTATCATCTACTGAATATAAGAAAGTATTGGCTATTGCTAGAAAAGTAGATCCATTAGCATTTATATCAGTGTTCTCTGTTGTTCAAGTTTACGGCAACTTCTACTCTAAACCAGTAGAATAAAATAACCTACTAATTCAATTTGTGGCACTTAAAAAAGTGCTTTTTATTTTATTTAAGAGCGCCTTCAATCAAATAAATGATTGAATGAGCAATTGATTGTTTATAAAATAAAAGGCTATAAACTTAGCAAGGTTTATCAAATTATGAAAAAGAAAATTACTACATTATTTAAAATATCATTAGGCATCTCCTTACTTGGAGGAGGGATTTACTTTGGTGCAAAGAATGACACAAGAGAAGCCATCCCTGTTAAAGCGGATGCTACTTCTTATTGGTCCTCAGTAAATTCTGATGCAAATGCAGACACTCTCTTTAACAAACTTTACTCATTAATCAACTCTAACACAGTTTCTCTTGGTTATGATGGCTTATGGGATGCATACGAAGAAACAGACTTAGTTCCACACACAAACAAAGTTTGGGATATGTATGGAGGATTCCAATTTTCTTTTCAAAGCGGTGGAAAGAGCTATAGCAAAGAAGGCGATTGCTACAACAGAGAACATTCCGTACCAAAATCATGGTGGGGAAAAACGGAAGACGAAAGATATTGCGACATTATTCATTTAGTGCCTACTGATGGATATGTAAATAATAGAAGAAGCAATTATGCTTTCGGCGAAGTTTCTTCTGCATCGTACAACTATAGTTTCCCTGAAAGAAAAGATGGAAACGGAAATGTTGCTCAAAAAGCAGGCACTTCAAAATTAGGTGTTGCAAAAGCTATTAACGGTGTTTCTTATCCAGGCGGGAGTGGCAGCCCTGTTTTTGAACCTGACGACCAATATAAAGGTGACTTTGCTCGTATTTATTACTACTTTGCAACTAGATATGGACCTAAAGGCAAAATCGCTACTCAAGGCGATGGAGCAAGAATGTTTTCTAATGACTCAAATAATTTTTATATGACTGCATATGGAAAAGCTTTGATGAATAAATGGCACGTTCAAGATCCAGTCTCTCAAAAAGAAATAGATAGAAACGATGGAGTAGAAGCTACTCAAAAAAATAGAAATCCATATGTTGATCACCCTGAATGGGCTGACAAAATTTTTGGCTCAAATTATGCAGCTGTTCATGGAGGTGGCACAGTAAATAATGATCCAACTTTATCAGTAGTTGCATCAAGTACAACCATGAAAGTTGGAGAAAGTGTTACTTTAACTGCGTACACACAAAATACTAGTGGTGTTGTTCAATGGTATATTGAAGACTATTCAACTGATGTTATTTCTTTATCTTCTACAACTGGTAATTCAATTACTGTTAATGGCTTGGCTGAAGGAACAAAAAAAGTTTGGGCTTATATTGGAACTCTTTCTGATTCTGTAACAATTAACGTTTCTTCTACTGGTTCAACATTAATTAATGAAGACGATGGAACAATTATATTCGGTAAAAATAATGTTCAAATAAATAGCACTAACGTAACTGGAGTTGATAGTTTAGGAAATTCGTGGACTATCAAGACTGAAGGGACTACTTCTTTTACTCCAAATAATAATTATTATCAGGTTGGTTCATCGAGTAATCCTGCATCCTCAATATCTTTTTCGATGGATTTAGGAGAATGTAAAAAAATTACAGATTTTACTATAAATCTTGGCGGTTTTTCAGGGACTGCTGGTACAGTCACGTTAAAAGTTGATGATTTCACTGTTGGGACTGGAAGTTTGAAAACAACATCGGATGTAAATATTAAAGCAAGTGACGCTACTAAGAGTGGCTCTAAATTGACTGCTACGATTACAGGCATTTCAAAAGGTGTCAAAGCATACAGCATCTCTTACTCATTTGAATCTAGCAGCGTAGTTAATAAATCCCTAACAGATATAACTTTATCAACTAACAATGTTAAAACTGTATTTAATGTTGGCGATGATTTTACATATTCAGGATTAGTTGTTAACGCAATTTATAGCAATAACACAACTAAGGTTGTCACTCCAACTAGTGTTTCTTCTCCTGATATGTCTTCGTCCGGAACAAAAGTAATTACAGTTTCATATACAGAAGATGGCGTTACTAAGTCTGATACATACCAAATAACTGTAAATGCTGGAACAAGTGTCCCTACCTATATTACAGCTTGTTCGACTAAGACGTATTATGTTGGAGATACAATTTCTACTGATGATCTTTATGTCGAAGATAACTTAGGTAATGAAATAGATGAATTTTATTTCTCTGACGATGGTTATCAATTTACGTATGATGATGCAGTTTCTGGTGGTGACCTAACAGATAAAGTATTTTCAAATAGCGTTACTTTTGATGATATGACTTGCTCTTTGACTGTTGTTGTTCAAAGAAAAGAGAGAACAGAAATATCGAGTAAAGATATTGCAGATACCTTAACCGCAGAAGATTTTGTCGCAAGCGATACTAACTATAAGGATTTTGATAATGTAACTAAAACAAGTAAAGCAATTTATAAAGGGCAATCTGCAAAAACGTCTACTGGTGGAATTCAATTAAGATCTAAAAATAATAATTCAGGAATTGTTTCTTCATCTACCGGTGGTGTTATTAAAAGTTTCTCTATTACTGTAGAAAGCGGAAGCAAAACGCTTGATGTTTATGCAAAAAATGAGCCTTATGCATCAGCGAGCGATTTATATGGTTCTAATCAAGGCACAAAAGTCGGCTCATTATCAGCAAACGGGACAATCGATTTTAGTAAATTGTCAAAAGAATACACTTACATAGGAATAAGATCTAACGATGGTGCAATTTATCTAACTTCTATTGAAATAGCATACAAAGGAACAGGAGAAGACACTGCAATAAATGTTGCTAACTACATCATGCATAGTGATGAGGAAGGACAATGTCAAACAAAATTTGAAGAAGCAAAGCTATATTTTGAGCATCTGTCTAAAGCAGAAAGAACTACTTTTATGACTTCTAATGATTATGTTATTTCTTCTGCTAGAGAAAGATTAGAAGCATGGGCTACATATCTTGGAAAATCTATTTCATATGAAGATGGTGACTATGTAATTAGTAATGCTATTTATCAAAAAGGTGTTGCTGATAGTTTAAATAGCAATGAAACTAAAATTGTTTTAATTACTGTTCTTGTTTCTTGTGTTTCTTTATTTGGTGGGCTATATCTCTTTAAAAGAAAAAGACTATCAAAATAATAGTAAAACTTTATAAGTTTGCATATTTTCTAAAGAACATTTAAAATCAAATTAATTGATTTAAGTGAGTTTTTATTATGAAAAAATTACTAAATAAGAAAATATTAGCTAGTGTTGGTTTAGCATTAGGATGTGTATCAACACTTATTTTTAGTGTAAGAAACGATAATACAAAAAGCGCTGATGCAGCAAGCTACACAGCAAGTACTTTAACGAAATATATCGATTTAAACGATAACACCTCTGAACAAATTAGAGATTACTATTCTAGTTTAGGAAACTTATCAACTTCAGAGAGGCAAGGAACCAACTTATTAAAGAATTTGAAACCAATTCTTAAGAATAACCAAAAGTACTATAAATATGATAATAGTAATGCTATTTGGCAAATCTATGAGATTTCAGATAGAGATTGGGATAAGTCCCCTGCATCTGAAACAACTCAAGGCACTTATAATGCTTCGACAAATACCATTTCTAATTATTCATATGGTTCAAACAGTAACAAAAAGGATAATCCATATGTCCATGCTCTTTATGTCGACCGTTTTATAAGCAATCCAAAAACTGCTTGGACTATTCATAATGATAGAAGTAATTCTGCTTGTATTGAAAGAGAACATATTTGGCCAAAATCTCATGGATTTGATGCCGAAGAAGTTGCTGGCGCTCGTGGTGATCCAATGCATCTCTGGGCTGCTGATGGTGGAACAAATGGCCTCCACTCAAACTATTTTTATGGTTACGTTAATACTTCAAAATCTTATACGAAGAGTGAAACAAACTATAGTTGGACAGGCAAAAACTATTTAGGAAAGCCTAAAACTTTCCCTTCTTCTGATGCAACTGTTTTTGAACCACAAGACACTGATAAAGGTGATATTGCTAGATCTTGCTTCTATATGGTTGCTAGATATAACAATTTAGCAGGAAATGATTCATCTATTGATAGTGCTAATCCTAATCTTTATATCGAAAACGGTGTATCTGGAAACACTCTCAAAGGTACATCTACTTCAACAAATCCATTTTCTTTAGGCATTCTCCAAGACTTGCTTGAATGGAATAGATTAGATCCACCAGATGAATACGAAATCCATCGTAACAATCTTTTATACAATAACTACACAAACAACAGAAATCCATTTATTGATTTCCCTGAGTGGGCTGAATATATTTGGGGAAAATCTGTTGATGGCTTATATAATTCATCTTCAACAGGTTATGCAGTCCCAGACACTGATAAATTAAATAAATTTGGTAATGGTGGTGAAGTTCCACCAAGCCCAGGTGTTAATTCTGTTACAGTTTCTCCATCCTCAATGCAATTAGATTTGAATGGGACTACAACAGGTAATTTAACTGCTACTGTCAGTGTTAGTAATGGAGCTTCTCAAGAAGTTTCGTGGACATCTTCAAACACAAATGTTGCTACAGTTTCAAGCAATGGTGTTGTAACTGCTGTTGCTGTTGGAACTTGTACAATTACAGCTACTTCGACTGTTAATTCTACAAAAGCTGATTCTTGTACTATAACAGTTATTGACTCAACAGGTGGAGGTGGAGGAGATTCCGGTTCTTTTACTTGGGATTTAACTATATCTTCTTTTGATGAGAATCCTACAGCAAACCTTGTAACTTGGAGTAGTGATTGTGCAACTATTAAACACGAAAGAACTAACAATAATAATACCGCAGCAAATAATTATTTAGGCGGTTTAAAAAGTGGAACTACTGACTGTCGTTCTACTAGATTTTACAAAAACAACGTTTTAACAATTAGTCCTTCGTTGAATTACGTGCTTACTTCAATTGAATTTGTTGCCACAACTGAGAATTATGCAAATGCATTACAAACAAGTTCGTGGACGAATGCGACTACTGCAAAATCCGGAACTACTGTCACAATAACGCCGACTAATGGTGGACAAAATGTTGTGGCACAAATTGGAGGAACTTGTGGTTTTACCTCGATTACTATTGAATATGATTGCACAGTTATAAACCAAAAAACATTAACTGGTATTTCATTAGATTGTTCTAACGTTCAAACAGAATTTGAAGTAGATGACACTTTTGACTATTCTGGTTTAGTTGTCACAGCTAATTATAGTGATGGCACTAGCGTAGTAGTTGAACCAAACGATGTTACAATTCCTGATTTATCAACTGCTGGAACTAAAACAATTACTGTAACTTATTCAGAAAATAGTGTTACCAAAACAGCTACTTACGAGATTGAAGTAGAAGAACCAGTTGCTAACACTATTTATGCAAGCGTTGATAAAGTATACCACCCAGGTGAAACGATTTTATCTTGTGATATCTACGTTGTAGATAATTTAGGAAATGAAGTTATTGATTTCGAATTCAATGATGATGGATACATGTTTACTTATGATGATGCAGGCGAAAGCGGGAATGAAAACATAAAAACTTTTTATAATTCTGTCACGTATTCATCGATGGTTTGTGATTTAGAAGTCTCTATATCTAGAAATGCATATGTTAATACTGCTTCTTATGATGACTATTTAGATAGAAGCTTAACAGGTGTAACTGGAAATACTTATACTGCATGGAGTGGAAAAACACTTTCTAGTGGCGTTACATATGCTGGTTTTTCAGCAGGTGGAAACGGATCAATTCAATTGAGAACAACATATAGTAATTCAGGCGTTGTTTCTACTGCTAATGCTGATTCTTTATCAATTTATAGTGTCTCTGTTAGCTGGAATTCGAACACAGATCCAGCAAGAAAATTAAAGGTTTACGGAAGTACAACTCCTTTTAGTTCGCCTGCTGATTTATTTGATAATAATGGTGTTTTTTTAGGAAGCATTGCTTATGGTGATTCAAGTGCTTTTATTTTGGATGATTCTTATCAATACATTGGGTTAAGGTCTGATTATGGCGCTCTCTATCTTAACGAAATCATAATTACTTATGGTAGTGAAGGAACCGCTGAAAATGTTGCAAATTACATTATGTATGCGGATACAAATAATCAATGTAAAACTAAACTCGATGTAGTCCAAGGATATTTCGAAGATTTATCTGCATCGGAACAAGAAACTTTTATGTCCTCGAATGACTACGTTATTGCTTCTGCTAGGACAAGACTTATCGCGTGGGCAGCTCACGAAGGAAAGACCATCACAACAGACTCAAATGGCAAATACGTTATATCTAATTCGATAAAAATGACTGGTTTTGGTCAAACTGAATTAAGCGATAATAACTCAATAATTATTCTATTCATAATTTGCTCATTAGGAGCTGGTGCACTTAGCGTTTGCTACTTATTTAAAAAGAAAAAGAGCAGTAGATAACTGCTCCAAAAGCATAGTGATAAAGTAAAAAAGTCAGTTTAATCTGGCTTTTTTTCTTCAACAATTCGTTGTTTATTTTCAACTTTTTCTTTGTGCTGATAGACAAACGATGCAACAGCAAGAACAATAGCAACAATTGGAATGCTTAATTTTATTAAGAAATAAGTTATAAGATCTTGAGCTGGCTTATAATCTGGGATATCGATAGCGTTGCACACTATATAATTTAACACTACAAACGATATACCAATGATAGAAATTATAGTAATTATTTTCCATTGGTCATCACCATTTTTATGTTTGAGGTCTTTGATAAAGATGCCTAGTGGATAAACAAGAACAGCTGCTCCAATGGCATTAAACATAAGGTAGATAGCTAGTAAATATGAACCAAGGCCACTGCTTAAAATTACTACTTGAAAAATAAATATAAAAATGGTGAAAGCACCTAAAACGGCAGTAAAAATTACTCTCCAAATCTTAAAATCTAGTAGGAAAACAATAGATTTAACATTTAAATACGCCAATACTGCAGTGATAGCGGCATTGAAAAGGAACCATAAAATTGAATACCTAAAAATTTCTATAGTTGTTAAAACATTTATTGCAGCAAAAGTCATCGTAATTATGACTGCTGTAATAAGAAGCATCTTTTTAAACATAACGTGCCCCCCTTTATTTTGCTTATTATTTTACTTATTCTGCATAAAAAAGTGCAATAAAAATGTAATAATGTGTTCTTTTAAACCTGAATTATCATATTCGTGTTGCATTATTCTGTCTTTAATTACAAATATATTATTGAAAGAATAAAAAATAAGTTGTACTAAAGTACAACTTTTTCTCGATTTCTGGCGGAGGAATAGAGATTCGAACTCTAGCGACACATAACGCCCTAACGGTTTTCGAAACCGCCCCCTTCGACCACTTGGGTATTCCTCCGGCTTGATATATTATAGCAAAAAATACCTCAAAAAAATCTTTAATAAGGGAAATTTAGACTTTTATAGTCAAATTTCATTTAAGAAAGTATAATTGTACATGTATGGAATGGATTAAAAACAATACTACTACATTTGTATTCACTGTTTTATTCGGCTTAGTAATAATATTCTTTTTGACTTCAACAATTATTACTTATGCTAGTCAGCATTATTTTAATCGAAAAAAAAGAAATAAATTAAATACTACTTTTGGAATCGAAGTAGATTTAAAAAGTAACCGCGTAGTTTACTTTAATAGAAGAGATTTCTCAATACATAGAACCATATCATTAGAAGCATTTTATGCTCTTCTTCATAACAAAGACACAATGCGTATCAAAATATGGTTAGATGAATTAAAAAAGAATTTTGATTTTACTGATAGATATCTTGAAACAGAAATAGTGGGTAAAAGCGTTAAAGGGGATTTTCTTCTTTTGAAAGCTGTTGCCTTTAATGAAGAAACTCAAAGAATTTATATTGAAGGAAATCAACTAAACAATATGAATCCTTCGCAAGGAAGAAAAAGAAATTCGAATGATGATTACGCTGTTATAAAAAGAGGCCAAATTGAATCTATCTACAATACATTAAAGAATAGATTTGGTTATGTTTTTTCTATTAAGTTTTTTTATAGAAATAATGATGTTATCCATGACGCTACAGTAGAAAAAAGTGTTCTCTATAAGCTTAAAAATGAAATATATTCTTTTGCAGAAGAAGGAAGAAATAGATACGTTTTCGATGAATACGATGAACAAATCTATTTATTTGATTTCAAAATTGATAATGATGAAGAAGCAACGAAACTAGCTGAAAGCGTCTTTAAGAAAATGCAAATCTATTTAAAACTTAGGGGATTTGCAGATACACATGGTGTTTCTATTGGCGCAGTTAATCTTCTTTTAGCAAGTTCGATTTCTGAGGCGATAGTTAAAGCAAGTCAAAGTGCGGAATCCGCAAGAATCAATGAATTACCTTATGTTATTTCTAATGGTGGTTCTGAAAACTTACAAGCATTCGATAATGGCTTAGTTGAAAAGATATTTAATAATGATTCTCTTAGACTTTTATATAGACCAATTATTAATATCAATACAGAACAAATTATTGGTTATTTTAGTAACGTAAGAGTTTTAGAAACAAACTTTGAAAATTATTTTGATATTGCTAGATATATTAATAAAGTTGATAGAAACCAAGAATTATTATCTAAAGTAATTCAACAGTTCGTATCAAAATTTTATTTTGAAAGACCTTCAGATAGAACTAGATTATTCATTCAAATTTCATTAGTTGATTTAGACCATTTGGGTATTGTTCTTTCTAATATCGCTCATTCTTCAGAGGCTAATCTTGTTTTGATGTTTGAAGAAAGTGAAGTAAACGCAAATGCGTTCTCTATTGATTTACTTTCTTCACAATTAAAGGAATTAATAGATTTAGGCTATGAAATCGCACTTTTATTAAAAGATGAGAATACTTTACTTGAAAATGATTTCTATAGCGTGTTTAATTATTTCGTTATCGGCTCTGCGATGGCATCTAAGATTAGAGATAGTAGTAGAGTTAGATTAAGCAATAAATTCTTAATTGAATCCTTGCTTCAATATAAGCGACCCATCATTATTAATGATTTAGATGGGTGGTCATCCATTGACTTATTTGTTAAATCTGGATGTACATTCCTTTCTGGAGATGACATTTCACCAAGCAGTGAGATGATTCTTCCGATTGAAAAAACAAAGATTGCAAGATTAAGAAAAATAAATAACTAGATTAGAGGTATTAATAAAATGGCTAACGAAAACCAAATAAAAAACTCTTCCATTACTAGACAGGAAGATGATTTTGCTCAGTGGTACACTGACGTCTGCAAAAAAGCAGAATTAATGGATTATAGCTCAGTTAAAGGCTTCATTATCTATAGACCTTATGGCTATGCCATCTGGGAACAAATCCAAGAATATTTAAATAAAAGATTTAAAGAAACAGGACATGAAAATGTTTACATGCCAACTGTTATTCCAACTTCTTTACTTCAAAAAGAAAAGGATCACATTGAAGGATTTGCTCCTGAATGTTTAGTCGCTAATGTTGGTGGTGGTGAACCAATTGAAGATCCACTTATTATTAGACCAACTTCAGAAACATTATTTACAGAACACTACGCTAAGATTATTTCTTCATATAGAGATTTACCAAAACTCTATAATCAATGGTGTTCTGTTGTTAGATGGGAAAAGACAACTCGTCCATTCTTAAGAGGTGCTGAATTCTTATGGCAAGAAGGCCATACAATGCACGAAACTGAACAAGAAGCTAGAACAGAAGCTTTAAAGATGCTAGAAATCTATGATGATTTAGGAAGGGATTTATTAGCTATCCCATTTACAAAAGGTAGAAAAACAGAAAAAGAAAAATTCGCTGGTGCAGTTGAAACTTATTCTATTGAAGCTTTAATGCCAGATGGAAAAGGTTTACAAAGTGGTACAACTCATTATTTTGGTACAGGATTTGCTAAAGCATTTGGTGTTACTTTCCAAGGTAGAGATGGTAAACTTGCTAACCCTCATCAAACTTCATGGGGTGTTTCAACTAGATTATTAGGGGCTATTATCATGGTACATGGTGATGATAATGGCTTAGTATTACCTCCACATGTTGCTCCTATTCAAGTAGTAGTTATTCCAGTAGCTGCTAATAAACCAGGCGTTATCCCTGCAGCAAGAGAATTAACAGATATGATTAAAGCTAGTGGAGTTAGAGTTAAACTTGATGAATCTGATAAATCTGCTGGTTGGAAGTTCTCTGAATATGAAATGAAGGGTGTTCCAATTCGTGTTGAAATTGGACCAAGAGATATCGAAGCAGGTAACGTAACATTAGTTAAACGTAACACTGGTGAAAAGATCACAGTTAAGAAGGAAGAAATGGTCGCTACTATTAATAAATTAATCGATGAAATTCACGATGAAATGTATAAGAAAGCATTAGCTTACTTATTAAATCACGTTACAGAAGTTCACAATATGGATGAACTTAACGCTGCTCTTGAAAAAGGTGGATACGCTAAGATGATGTGGTGTGAAGATGAAGAATGTGAAAATAAGATTAAAGAATTAACTAACGCTACAGCAAGATGCATTCCATTTAATCAAATTCCATTCGATGATGTTTGTCCTGTATGTGGCAAAAAAGCTAAGAAAGTTGTCTTATTTGCAAAAGCTTACTAATTAGCTTAGAAAATCAAAATTAAGGATACTTTAGTATCCTTTTTTTCTTTTTGTTGTTAATGTAATCAAAGGAGAAATACTAATAGAAAACAAAATTAAAATATTTGAAGAAAAAAGTGAGATTCTCTTGAAATGATGAAAAACAAGATTGGTGTTTTTCTATTGTTTATATTGCGGTGGTTTTAAATGAATGTGATTATTTAACAGGAAGGAAATATTGGAATAAATTAAAACAACGCTTAAAAGAATAAGGAAATGAGTCGATTACAATTTGTCACCAACTGAAATTAACTGCTGCCGATGGTAAAAAATACATGACTGATGTTGCGAATACTTAATCAATACTATGTATTATCCAATCTATTTCTTCAAAAAAGTAGAACCATTTAAAATGTGGCTGGCTAAAGTTGGCACTGAAAGACTAAATGAAATAGCAGATTCAGAATAAGCTACTCAAAGAATACAAAAAAAGAAATAGAATCAAAAACTGGGAAATCTGTTATTTCCTCTAAACTTATAAAGTAACAATCAGCATATCTGAAAAGCTAATGAAAGAATAAATTTGGAAATATGCTTTCCTTATACGTTTTGCAATGTTTGTGATAGTATAAACGGGGGTTGAATTTTATTCAATTTGCAAAATGCTAAGTATTAAGAATTTAACTAAAATTTATCGCATTAGGGGAGCGAACCAAGTTTTAGCCCTAAATAATGTCTCTATAGATTTTCCAGAACGTGGATTAATTTTTGTTTTAGGAAAATCAGGATGTGGAAAATCTACTCTTTTAAATCTTATTGGAGGATTGGAAAAACCTACTTCAGGAGAGATTGTTATTAATGGAAAATCAACCAAACATTTTAAAAATAAAGATTTTGATTTTTACAGAAATACATACATTGGTTTTGTTTTCCAAGAATATAATTTAATTAATAACTTAAGCATCGAAGATAATATTTCAATTTCGCTTCAGCTTCAAGGAAAGAAGCCTAATCGCAATGATGTCGAGGAAACCTTAAAATTAGTCGGTTTAGAAGAATTAGAAAATAGATTACCTGAAGAACTTTCTGGTGGCCAAAAGCAAAGAATTGCGATAGCTAGAGCGCTTATAAAAAAGCCTAAGATAATTTTAGCGGATGAACCTAGTGGATCTCTTGACTCTGTTAGTGGAAAACAAGTCTTTGATCTTTTAAAAGAGTTATCAAAAGATAGACTTGTGATTGTTGTATCACATGATGAAGATTTTGCTAACAAATACGCAGATAGAATAATTAATTTAAAAGACGGAAAGATTGTTAAAGATATAATTAAAAACAAAATAGAAACTATTAAAGATAACGAAAAGCTTTATGAATTAAAAAAATCTAATTTACCTATAAAGTTAGCTTTTAAGATGGGATTACATACCTTAAAATTAAAGCCTATTAGATTATCTATAACAGTTTTACTTTCCGTAATAGCTTTTACTATTTTTGGCTTATTTTCTACTTTGATTTTTTATGACCCTGCTTATTCATACTCAGAAGCAATCAAAAAAGAAAATTATAATTCTATACGCCTTGAAAAGAATTACAAATATAATTACAAATATTATAGATTTGATAAGAAAAATAAAGAAACAACGCTATATAAGAATTCACAGGAAAACGCTACTTGTGGAATTTCAATGAATGATTTGAACAATTTAAATAATAATTCGTTAGGATTGAATTTTGCAGGAATCTATAATAATAATCAAAAAGGCTTTCCTTATACATCTTTTATTAATAATCGCACCAATAATGAATTCTATT
The DNA here is from genome assembly GCA_024695405.1 of Bacilli bacterium. GTDB lineage: Bacteria > Bacillota_I > Bacilli_A > RFN20 > CAG-826 > RGIG9670. Next base: position 568 of record JAILIF010000041.1, on the reverse strand, counting down.
TTTATAGCAATTTTGCAGGATTAACTGATTGCGGTGAGGATTTTTTATTAAATCAGAATTTTAAAAAAATAGCAGGACATTATCCTCAAAACTATAATGAGATTGCTATTTCAACGTACGCTTTGGAATTGTTTGAAGATGGTGGTTTTAAAAGTTTAGGCGGAGCTGTAAAAGCAATAAATAACGCAGAAGATATTTTGAATTGTGAGTTAGAGCTTCCATTGCCTCATTGTTATTATGCTGATCAATCAGTTAAGTTAACTATCTGTGGAGTTTATGATGTCGGAAAGGAATACAATGATAAAAAATTTGATTTGTTAAAGAAATATAATATAGAGACTTCTAACGATCCTTCGTTTAAAGAAGTAAGTGATAAATTTAAAGACGCTTTTACTTCTTGCTTCTATTCATTAGGATTTATATCCGAAGATTTTTTTGATACTTATTCTTCTTATTTAACTCCTGTTTATTATGCTTTACCTAGAATTGAACATACACAACTTTATGGAGTGAATATTATAACGTCTTCTGAAATTAATAGTTACAAGAGCAATCCAAATGATGATCA
>JAILIF010000039.1 GCA_024695405.1 Bacilli bacterium | reverse complement strand
AATACATAATAAATTCATTTACTTCGTGATTATTAAATCCCATGTAATCCATCTTTTCTTCTAAGAATGAAATTGCATTATCTTTTGTAACATAGAATCCTTCTTTGAATTCACAACTATAATTGGGAACTTCATCAAAATATAATGCGTAGTACTCTCTATCACTATCATTAGCAGTAAATGTTCCGTTTTCTTTTAAATGAATATTCCAACCACCATTATATTTTGGGTAAGTAGTTATTAATCTTTCTTCATCAGTAAATTTAATTGTTAAATCAATTTCTTTTTCTGGATAAAAGTAAACGATAGGTTTTTTAACCACAAACGTATCAGTGTCATTATAGTCAACGTATGTTACAGCAGTTTGAACTGTAAAAACACTATCTTTAGGCAAAATAACATAGCACAATCCAACACCAACATCCCCTGTTAATGTAGTACTTGAATTATTGCCATTAATGAATTGTTCAATTACATGCCTATTAGGATATAGATTCAATGAGTAAAGAGCAAAGTCACACCTACATTGATTTTTATAAAGCAATGTTAATTCAATTTTATATGTCGAAAAATCCACTACTGGATATTGTTCTAAATATTTTTCTAGAATTTTACCTTGGCTTTCTAAAGTAGACATTTTAGTCTTTAAAACGTTATATTCATTATCTGATTTGATAGATACCGGTTTAGTCATAATTCCACCAGCAACTGATTTAAGTGGATAACCAAAATATTCATCTAAATCAGGAGAAGTGTTTTCAATTAAAAAGCTAGATACCATATATCCAATGTTATCGCGATTAGTCCAATAAATATTTTTTTCAGAATCGTACTCTTTTAAAGTTAATTCATAAAATTGTTCTAAAGTGCTAGTTCCGTTGTCACCAGATGATTCGCCATTATTATCACTAATAATTTGATTTTCTTCATTTGGTTTAATACTAGGCTTTTCGTTACACCCACACAAAAACAAACTAAATAAAGTTAAACAAAGCAATTTCTTTTTCATAATGCCTCCCGCCTAAATAATTATGAAGACTTTTCTCGGATCCATTATATTTGATTTAAAAAGTCAGTAAAATTATTTTCCTTTCACTAATTATGACGTTTCAAAAAAGAATAACTGTTCAAATTTTTAATTAAATTACAATTGCGTCGTCAAGAAAACCGATATATTCTATTTGACTTGAGTCATAAAAAACTCTTGATACTTGTTTTGTTTCAAAATCATAGACATCAATTTGTTTAAGATTATTACTTTTACTTACTGTAAACATTTTATTATCTTTTGTCATCTTATTGTCCACGGAAACATAATAGCCTAAAGAGATTGCTGAAGTTGCAAAACTATTTTTTACATTGATTCTAGTTACAATATCTCCGCCGCCTGGAGACTTCTCTTTAATAAAGTAAACAGAATCTCCACTTGCAAAAAGATAATCTCCAAGAAAACCGTTTTCTCCATCTAAAGCATAATCAAGCCCAGAATAAACTTTTTTACCAATATTAGAGCCATATATACAATATAAACTTGTAGGTCTATTGTTTTCATAATAACCTTTGTCTAATAAGTATATTTCTTGAAGATCGTCAAAAAAACATATTTAAATTCGCTGCTAAAAAAGTTATTAGGAATATCTGTTTTATCGCTGACACGAATTTGGTCAACAGAGACAACTTCACCGTTAGAATCTTTTTTTGGAACTAATTTACAAATATATCCTTCTTCATTAGTGTAAATTTCTCCATCATATCCTTGCCAAAATCCTTTTGTCGAAGAGTCATATGTCCATGAATCTTCAGAGGTCCATCCATCATTTACTATTTTTTCATTTGTATCAATAGCGAAGTCTTTACCATCTACAGTAATATAGTGAAAGCAAGCAGGATGGTCTTTTTCATAGCATGTTGCGACATAAGCAGCATTCCCATCTTTATCAACAGCGAATTGATTATTAATTGAATATGGCTGTTCTTCTTTACTAATTCTTGTTGTATCTAATTCAAAATTTCCTCCAACTGTTGTTTTAATAAGTTAATCTGTAATCCAGTTGCTAGAATATTGTTCAATTTTAGCGTCACCCATACCAAAATAATTACCTTGACCATCTACATTTACATATCTACGATAACT
>JAILIF010000001.1 GCA_024695405.1 Bacilli bacterium | reverse complement strand
CCCATTACGTAAAATGGCAACAGTGGTATAATGATGCTTTCAATTAACTTGGAAATTATTTGCTGAAATTCATCGAAAATACTTTTTATTTTATCTCCTTTAATAACAGCTATTCCAAGTCCCAGCGTAAATGATAAAACTAAAGCTGTCATAACGTCCATAACTGGGGGCATAGATATTTTAAAGAGTGGTTCAACTAAAGATTTTTCCGGATTATCTGCACTTAACGCTAGCGATCCAACTTTTAAAAAATTAGGAAAAATATTCACTCCCGTAAAGTATGTTACAATTCCTGATAACACTGTAGAAACATACGCAAGTAACGCAGTTATAGCTAAAGTTTTTCCTGCACCCTTTCCTAAATCTCCAATCCCCGGGACTACAAATCCAATAATGATTAAAGGAATTGCAAAGTTCAAAAAGTTTCCAAATACACCATTAAACGTTGCAAAAACTTCAATAAAGGGTTTGGGCAAAAATGAGCCAAATACAATTCCAAGCATAATACCAACTATCAGTCTTGGTAATAACCCAATTTTTTTCATAAACAAAAAACTCCTTTAACAAAATAATACATAAAAGAGCACTCAACCTTTGAGTGCAAAAATCTATACCAGCTATTATATTACAATATACTATAAACATGAAAAGAATTTAATAAAAAAACTAAACTCAGTCACTTACGGCATTTACAAAATTATATATTTATGCACAATTAAATAAGTTACACGTTTATTATATCAGATGTTAAAAGAAATTTCAATGTTGGTTTGTAGGTTTGTCAGGGCAACAGCATTTACTTTTTGGCTAACGAAAGAGAATCTTAAGAAGGACATCAGGATTAAGAGCAGCTTTGAACATCAACTTTTTTTTGCTAATACGGCCAGTCTTCGCTTGATTTAAAAGAGAAAGAGAAGTTTTACGAAGAACATGCATATTTAAGGGAGAAAAGTCTTTTCTAGCGCGAGAAGAATCTTCACGAAATATGACATCCAAACACCAGTGAAGCTGATTTTCGATAGCCCAATGCTTTCTAACAGAATAAGCAAACTCATTTATATTAGTCAAAGAGCTAATGAAATACCGAGTATCAGTGTGCGCACCTTCCTTTTTAAACACATGCGATTTTACCATACCAACGGATTTCAACCCACACCACTCAACTCTTTGCTCCAACCAAGAAATGTCTGACAGAAGAAAATATTCTCTTGTTTCTATTCTACCGTGATCTTTTTCAATTGATTTTGTCGTTGAGGATTCTTTTTCAAACATATCAAAATAATCCTTAACATCATTAAAAAGGCCAGGCTGATTTAATTTTAATCCTATGGTGTAGTCTGCACCATTCCCCATAATTTTTTCTACAATCGTCTTTTGACAACTTATTGCATCTGCTGTGACTATACAGCCTTCGACGTCAATCAAATCAAGTAATTGTGGAACGGCTGTAATCTCATTTGATTTTTCATCTACCGTTATTTCTCCAAGCGTCAGCTGGTTTTCTGCCACAAAGGCACTTACCACATGATATGCTTTATGTTGCTCATTTCCACTTCCACAAATCGTTTTCCCGTCTATGGCTACTACTTCTCGTTTATCTCTCGTTATCTCTAACCAATCAATTAAGCATCTTGATACTTCCTCTGGTTTTAACCGTTCAAATACTCTCCTAAATGTATCGCTATCTGGTATTCCATTCGGTAGTTCTAGAAATTTTCGCAAAAAACTTTCGCGTTCTATCCCGAACCCTTCCATATCGGTATAGTCTTCACCTCCGCAGATTACCGTGCATAGTCCTATTATAATTATATCTTCGAGCTTATGTCGGATATTTCCATATCTCGTCCTTCTTGGTTCTTCTATTTTTTTTATTTCTTCTTTTAGTCTTTTTATCTTTTCATATTCCATTCCTCAATTTTATACTTTTTTTAAAAAAAGTAAATGCTGTTGCCCTGTGCAAAATGCAAAAAAATCATGTTGGTTTACAATAGAAGTGTTACGCGAATCAAAAAACTTTTTAATTCTATATGAAAAAAACGCTGCCCGAGCAGCGCAAGTAAATTTGTTATGAGGTAAAAATGATTTAGA
>JAILIF010000025.1 GCA_024695405.1 Bacilli bacterium | reverse complement strand
GATGATCACCCATTAATCAAAGCGTCGATTATTCATTATCAATTAGTGACTATTCACCCTTTTGAAGATGGCAATGGTAGAACCGCTAGGATTGTTTCTAGTTATTATCTTTCTTTAAACGGATATGGATTTAAAAATGTTGGTTCTTTAGAAGAATATATGTCTTATAACATTAATGAATATTATGATTCTCTTCAAATGGGATTACCTGTTTTATATTATGATGGGAGAAACAATCCTCCACACAGCGAGATATGGATCAAATACTATTTAAAGATATTCTCTTTGTATGCTTCTAAGGTGCTTTCAATTGCATTACAAGAATCTAATGATAATAATCAAGAAAGACTATCCCATCTATCTAAAAAAGCTAAAAATTTCGTAAATTATTTAGACAAAAATAATGTTTTAGTGTTTGCGCCAATTAATCTTGCTAGTAAGTTAAGAGTTACTAACAGAACAATTATCAATTGGTGTTCTGAACTAGTAAATAATGACTATTTAAGGCCTGTAATTGTCAATAAAAGAATCCGCCATTACGAAGTGATTAAATAAGCACATATCGATAACGTGCACAAAAAACTGAAAAATTTGGGCACGACTTATAAATAGATAAAAGTCACTTTTGGTTATTCCTAAAACGAAAAAGATGTACTTAGCATTTCTAGATATATAGAGTCTAATTATTAAAAAAGCTTGCCAATATTTTCTTATTGAAAATGGTGATAAAAAGGATGCCTTCGATTAAGTTATCGTAAGCATCCATTTTTAATGCCATTAAATTAGATTATTTAGAAAACTTGATTTTGCTACTAATTTGCTTGCGCTAATTGAAAATCAATAGTGCAGTTTGCTAAGTTGAAAGTAATATTGTAGTTTCCTGTAGTTTTAACAACTTTGAATGATCCTAAGGTATCAAATAAATCGGGGTTTGTTACGATACCAAATTCTAAAGTATTATCTGATGTACTATAGGTATAAGATTCCCAAATAGTTTTATCCATAATTTGAATACCCATAATTATTGTTGATTGATTAAGCGCAAAATTAAGTAAAGTAGCAATTGGATTATTAGCTGTGAAATTCATAACTTGCTTTTTTGAATTACCGGCATCCATATATAGGAAAGTGATTTCTAAGTTGTGAGAATAATCAGGAGTAGCAGCTACTGCATCTAATTCGTAAGTGATAGTGGCAACGTGAGTATTTACGTTGTATGTAATAGTGAATGTTCCTGCTTTATAGAACATTAATAAATATGTATCACCAGAGTTAGTGACTTTAGCAACATCTTCTGGAACATTAGAACCAATTGTAATAGGTAAAAAAGTCATTCCATTATTTTCCATCTTACCAAAGGAAATATATTTGCTAGATTCGAAATGTTGATTCTCGATCTTAATTTCATTATTAGAATCTGGTATTAATTGAGCAGAAACAGCACCCATTACATAAATTTGATTATTTGATTGGTTTTGCATTTCATAAACAAAAATTGAGTCGTATGCTGGATAATAACCAATCAAATATGTACCTGTTTTATTTACTTTAAGTAGGTTACCATCTATTGTTACTGAATCTTTTTCTCCAGAATAGTTGACTAAGTGATCAGCATTTATTAAAGTTTCATTTGCAGAATCGGTAATAGAAACAGTAAATTTAAGACCTGCTTGTAGCTCTGCAGTTACTTCGTATATTGTCATGCCATTAGCAAGAGCTAGCTTGTTATCTTCGTTATTAACGATATTTTCATTAAAAGCGTACCATGTTGATAAGTTATATTGTTTGCTACCAACTGCATAAGTTATTTCTTCCATAGGAACAGAAGGATAATTTTCGCCTAAATATACCTCAACATCTCCAGTTAAAGATTGAGGTGCGAATGCTTTAGTGATGGAGATTTTCTTATCTCCACCTCTAGAGAATTCAATACCATATTTTCCTGCTTTATCCATAACGATAGTGTCGTTAGTGCCTTTATGGAAGTCATAGACATTCCAGTTAGAATCATCTGCTAAATCGTTATAGTTATAAACAGTGTTATTGTTAATTTCATCAACTACGGTTAAAACATCGTTAACGTTGAGATTAATATAACCGTAGATATATGTTTTTGTTGTATTGTCAGCATATGTGACTTCATTTAATGCATATCTGTCGTTATTTACTTTTACTACCAATGCTGGCTCAACAGGAGTAGCATCTATAAAAGTTAAACCAAATCCATTTGGAGTTGAAATGAATTCGATATTATAAACGCCATCTGCTTTTACTTTTTTATTATCGAGTTTATCATCACCAAAAAAGCCATATTTAGTATTAACACTGCCTGGTTTATTTAAAGAGATGACATCATCTTTCTTTAATTCAATTCCTTCAACAGATGACCAAACAACATCAATTCCACCGTTTTGATTAGGGACGTTAGTTTTAACAAATTTGCCTTTTTCTACTCCATTAACACTTAAAGCAACTTCATCTCCTGCTTCTTCTAATTCGAAAGCACTCTTTGGAGCTTCTTTATTATTCATATCAAACCATAAATCACATCTAGTACATTGATAGTGCTTTTCATAACCTTTATATGAGTATGTTGGAAGAACTTCTTCACATAAATAGTAGTCATGACCTAATGCAGGTATTTCTTCTACTTTAGTTTCCCCGCATTCACACTTAAGTGTTCTAATTCCTTTAGCAGTACATTTAGCCTCTAATGTTTCGGTTTCAACATAATTATGCTTGTGTTCCGATTGTTCTGGTTGTACTATTTCTGAAGTTTTATCACATCCAACAAGTAATAAACTAGAAAGTAATAAAGTAACAATTCTTTTTGTCTTCATAGAATGCCCTCTTTAACTTTTGTAATTTTATACAAAACTAGTTACTTTTTAAAGTCTAAAAAACTTATTGGTGCAATATTGCACTAACAAGTTGAAGCTTTATTGCATTGAGATTTTTAAAGATTTTTTATTGTTTAGTTAGACAAGACTAACTTATTTATGTATATTAATTTAGGCTGAATTTCTGAATGGAAAGAAAGCCTTGTTTTTATGAGCGAACTTTTTTGTAAAATGTTTACATGCGTTACGCATGAGAGTATGATTAAAAACAAAGTTTATATTTTAGTTATTTAACTAAGGGGAAAGGAATGAATGATATGAAGAAAGTTCTAAAAGTAGTATTATTCGGAAGTTTGTTACTTGGTTCTCTAGTAGGATGTAAAGAAGAAACAAATACAACTAACGAAGGTGCTACAAATAACACAACCGAAAATAACGAAAACAATAACAATACAGTTGTTGATCCTAAATTAACTGGTATTAGTGTTGACGCTAATAATGTTAAAAAGGCTTACACATACGGTGAAGCTTTAGACTTAACAGGATTAGTAGTTACTGCTAATTACGATAACAATACTAATAAGGCTGTTACTGATTACACAACCAATCCAGCAAATGGTAGTGCACTCAATACAGTTGGCGAAGTTAGCGTTACTGTTACTTATCAAGAAAAAACTGGTTCATTTAAGGTAACTGTTGAGAAATCTTTAACTGGTATTTCATTAAATACTGAAAACGTTAAAACTTCTTACAATCATAAAGAAACTTTAGATTTAACAGGTTTAGTTGTTAACGCAGTTTATAATGATGGTTCAACTGAAGCAGTTACCGATTACACAACAAACCCTGCAAATGGAACTGCTTTAAATACAGTTGGTAATCAAACAGTCACTGTAACTTATAAAGACAAAACAAGTTCATTTGATGTCGCTGTCAATAAAACTCTTTCTAGTATCGCAATCAATACTGATAATGTTAAGAAAGAGTATAAACATAACGAAGCTTTTAGTACTGATGGATTAGTAGTTACTGCTACTTATTCTGATGGAAGTACAGCAAATGTTACTAATTACACAACTAACCCAATTAATGGTGCTACTTTAGATACTGTTGGCAATAAGACTATTGCGGTTACTTATGAAGGTAAAACAAAAACATATGATATTAATGTTGTAGCAGTTTTAGTTGACATCTCTGCTGATTCAACAAATGTTAAGAAAGACTATAAGCAAAATGATAAATTAGATTTAACTGGCTTAGTAGTTACTGCTAATTATTCAGATGGCACTACTACAAACGTTACTAACTACACAGTAAATCCTATTAACGGTGCTGATTTAGGCACAGTTGGTACTCAAACAATTACTGTTACATACGAAGGCAAAACTGTTTCTTTTGGCGTCGAAGTTGAGAAAAAATTAGTCAGCATTACACTCGATACATCTAACGTTAAGAAAGAATATTATCAAGGCGACAGTGTTGACTTAACTGGCTTAGTAGTTACTGCTAATTATTCAGATGGTTCAACAGCTGATGTTTCTACTTTAGTTACTAATAACGTACCTGATGGTTATACATTTGTAGTTTTTAATACTTTAACTGTCACAATTTCTTATAATGGAAAAACAGCATCATTTAATTGCACTTGTTCTCCATTCGCAGAAAAAGGCCACACTGCAACTATTGATTTAAATAGAGAAATTTCAATTGGCCCTAACAAAGGTTGGGGTGCAAATGTAACTATGATTACAGGATATGGCACAAAAGGAAGTAATTATCGTCCTAATTTTAAACTTGTAAAACGTTCTACTGCTGAAGACTCAATGACTTTTGTTAATGGAAAGACCAGATTCTTAGCGGGCGATTCTATTGAAAATAACGATAAAATTTGTGGAATTACAAAAATCACTGTTAATGGTGGAAGTGGCAATTTCACTCTTTCAGTAGGATATTCTAAAGATAGCATGCACGCATTCTTAGATTCTGAATCTAGTGGTGGAGATCGTATCTTTGATAATATTCCTCATGTTAATTATTTCCTTCTAACTGGTAAATATGATAATTATCCTGCAGATATCTCTTCTATTGAGATTGAGTACACTAGAAATGAAAATTTTGAAGAAGTAGCAGGCACTCCAAAGACAATTGATGATGTTACTGTTTATGAAGGTACATTTATTAAAGGAGATAAATCTATTGTTGTTAGCGGCAACACTCTAACACTTAACGGCAATGAATATACTTTCGTAGGTATTGAATATAAAGGTTCCCTACTTTATAGAGATCATTCTACAAATGGTTTATTAGTTAAATACAATAACGAAAATCAAATCGATGTTGTCTTTGTAAATGATCATTTTGATTCAATTTCAGGAGCTTATAACAAAGCTATTCCTGCAACTAATGTTGCAATTAATGTAAATGGTTCTCCAGCAGCTGAAACAAGCGCTACTAATAGAGTATCTATGAAAGTTGGAGATACATTTACTGTTAGTGCTACTTGCAATGCTTCTCCAGTCGAAACTCCTGTTATTTCTTTAGTTGATGAAACAAATGGTGATGCTAATCCATATGTTGGTACATACAGTCCTAAATCAACTATTACTATTGAAGATATTTATGGTGTGATTGATCAATTTGAACTCAAAGTAGAAGCAATTGTTGTTACTAAAGTTGGCGATAAATATTATGCTGCATATAAATCTACTGGAGAAGGAGAATTCCCTGGTTTCGATGATACTTATGAAGCGCAAGTTTCTGGAACTAGTATCTCATTTGGAACTGATGACGACAAATTATCAGTTGTACTAGATTTAGAGAGTAAAGATATCAATGTTACATATGTTGATGAAGATTTGTGTTGCTATTGTATGGGTGATATCGGTTATAACTTCGCTTCAAGTAGTAAACCTACTGCAACATTAGAAAATAACAAAGTTACAGCTACTAAAGTTGGAGACTTCTATATCAAAGCTGTTGCAAGTAATGGCGTTGAAGCTAAGTACTATGTACATGTTAACGCATATGTTCCTGCAACTTTAACTGTTGGTAGCTTAGATGTTACAGTAAAGGTTGGCGAATTTAGCTTTATTTCTGCAAGTGTCAATGAAGATGCTACAAATAAGGAGATTACATATACTTCTGCAAATCCTTCTATTGCTAGAGTAGATGGCAATGTTATTACAGGTGAAAGTGTTGGCAAAACAACTGTTACTGTTTCTTCAGCTGATGATTACAAAGTAATTAACGTCACAGTTAATGCTGATGCAGAAGAAATTGTTTATACATTCTATGATGATGCTAGTTGTGAACATGAATTGGTTGTTTATCCTGGTGAAGAAGCATTCTTAAATAACTATTTACATTTTATTGCAGATAGCGATGATTCTTATTATTTAGAAGGAAATGAAGAAATTGCATTTACATTAAGAATTGAAGGCACTGTTGCGTATTTAGAAAATATTACCGACGATGAACAATGCGTGTTTGGATCAGATGGTCCTGTTTATCTTATCTATAGTGATTCATTTGAACTAACTGAAACTTCACATTCCTTTGGTGGCGGTGGAGGTGGACTTGGTCCAATTATTATTGTTAACGCTACAAAGAATTATACTTTTGAAGATGACAATGGTGATTCTCATACAGTTAGTGTAATTGAAAATGATAGTTTAAATATTGATGGTACTTATCAATTTGTTTATTTAAATACTGAAAGCGCTTATGTGTATGAAAATGATGCGTCCGTTAAAGTTACAATAAGAGATGCTGGCGGAGCAATTTACTTAGAAATACTAGATTATAATCAAGTTATTTTTGGTTTTCAAGAAGATTGTGGTGTTTGCTCTTATAATACTGACCAATTTGAGTTAACTGAAGTTGAAGAACAAAATAACTCATCTTCAGGAAATGCCACAAATAACAGTTCAACTACTAATACAAGCACTGATAATGGCGGTACAAGTAATGCTAGCACTAATACTGACGCAGAAATATCACAAGGATATAGGTATTTTACATCATTACCTACTTCAAGAACTACTTTATACTTTTTAAATAAATATGGTGATCGTGTCGGATTAGATTATAATCCTAATTATTTTATAATATGTTTTCTAGACGGAACTGAATATTTTTATGATGATGAAACAAATACTTATAGAGGGCCTTGTGGTGGAGAACTAAGTTTTGAAATTAAAAATAATAGGCTTGTGTTAAAATCTAACAAATCTTTCAAAGATCTTCCTGGTTTTGGTGGTCTTGTTTTTAGTGAATCATTCAGTGAAATAGAACTATTAAAATAGTAAATAAAAAATGTTATGAAAAAACTACGTTTATTTGCAAGCATACTTTCATTATGTGTTCTTGTTTCTTGTGGAGACTCTGAGGAAACAAATACTGAGAATAATGAAAACACTATTCAGAATGAAACAAACAATAATTCTGAAAGTAATTTTGATAATGGTCAAAATACTGAGAATAATACAGAAAACAACAACACTAATGAAGAGTCAAATAATAACAACGATAATAACGAGAACACTGAAAATAATGAAACAACAGATGTTTTAATTAAATCATTAACATTCTCTAAAGATAGTGTTGAAATTGCAATTAATCGTGGTTATCAAATTGAGTTTGATATTAAACCATATAACGCTACTAATAAGACTCTTAGATGGTCTAGCACAGATTATGTTGTAGCAGCAGTTACTAAAGAAGGACGTATTGCGGCTTTAGGTGAAGGTGAATGTGTTATCAGCGCTACTACAATGGATGGTAGTAATATAACTGCCTCTATTGATGTAAAAGTTACTGCTATTAAGGTTGATGAACTAGATTTAGATACCAAAAGTAAAGAAATGAATATTGGTGATACATATAAAATTCAACCAGTAATTTATCCTAGTAACGCTACATATCAAAACTGTATTTTTACTTCTAATGATGAATCGGTTGCGACAGTAGATGTTAATGGAAAAGTTAAGGCAGTAGGAAATGGTGAAACTGATATTGTTGTCACTAGCGAAAGATATCCTGATGTTAAGATTTTGTTCCATGTTAAGTGTAACGCTGTTATAGCGGAAAACATTAATTATCGTTTAACAGATTTAGAAATTAAAGAAGGCGAAAATTATTTCTTTGCTCCTTCTATTTTCCCTGCTAATACAACTAATAAAACTATTTCATATACAAATAGTAATCCAGAAGTAGTTAGTGTTAGTGAATCGGGAGAAATATACGCTTTAACAACAGGAGAAGCTACTGTACAAGCTATTAGTAATTCTAATACTGATTTAGTTGCGTCTTTAAAGGTAGTTGTTAAAGGAAAAGATGAAAGAGTTAAATCTACTCTTTCTTATACTTATAAAGATTTTGCATATAACAACTTAATGAATGTTGATAATGCTAATTATAAAACCACACATGCTTTAGTTATTCCTGTTTGGTTTACTGATTCAAACACTTATATTAGTAATAAAAAAGCGGTTAGAGAAGACATTAATAAAGCATATTTTGGTAGTAATTCAGAAACTGGTTGGAGAAGTGTCAAGACTTTCTATGAAGAAGAAAGTAGAGGTAGATACACTTTAACTGGTGTTACAACTGATTGGTTTGAATGTGGCTTAGCAAGCAGAACTTTCTACTCTGAGGAATATGGTGGAAGTAAAATTGAATCCTTAATTAAAAGTGCTGTTAATTGGTATAGGAAGTCATATAACGTTAATACTCTTAAAGGATTTGATGCAGATAGTAATGGATTTGTTGATTCAGTAATTCTTATCTATGGTGCGCCTGATTATAGTGCTACTGGAAATCCATATGCATCTAACATGTGGGCATATACTTCTTGGCTATGTAAAGAAAGTGATAGAAGTTATGATAATCCAGGTGTAAATGCTTATTTCTGGGCAAGTTATGACTTTATGTATGGAGCTAACCACCCACATAATCTTGGTGGTTATTATACTGGTGATACTAGATACTGCAATATTGATACACACACATATATTCATGAATTTGGTCATGTATTAGGTCTAAATGACTATTATGATTATTCAAATCAATATTCTCCTGCAGGAGGATTCTCAATGCAGGATCAAAATGTTGGTGGGCATGATCCTTATTCCTTATTAACATATGGATTTGTTGATCCTTATATTGTTAATAATTCCACAACTATAACAATTAATGATTTCCAATCTAGCGGAGACGTTGTCTTAATTAGTAATAATAAAGTTAATTCTCCGTTTGACGAATATATCTTATTAGAGTTATATACTCCTACTGGATTAAATGAATTTGACACTAAACATCGTTATTGTGATACAGGTGTTCAAGGTATTGATGAAGTAGGTATTAGAATATGGCATGTTGATGGAAGACTAGTTTATGGAAATAGTAGTTATAACTTAAATGAAAATAACATAACTACTAATCCATTAATTGAAGGATATGATGTTTGGAATATGATGAATAATACTTATTATTCTGCTGCTACTGGAGAAGGTGTTGGTTCTCCATTAGGTAAGAAATATATGGATTATAATGAACTTCAATTAATTAGAAACGATATTAGTATTACTTTTAAAGATTCTAATACTTTTGATTCCAATTTCTTATTTAAAGAAGGGGATACATTCTCTATTAATAAGTTTGGGAAACAATTTGTAAATAAATATTATTTAAATGATAAATCTGATTTCACATTTGAAGTTGAAATTATGAGTATAGAAGATAATAAAGCCACAATTAATATTAAAAAGTAAAAGGAGGAAATAAAGTGAAAAGATATTTAAGAAAATTATTAACGTTAGCCTTTATTCCTTTGATGCTTGCATCTTGTAAAGATGATGTAAGTGAAGTCAATAACGAAAACACTAATAATGACGTTACTGAAAATCAAAACGAAAATAATAACGATGAGAACAATAGTAACGAAGAAAACAACAATGGTAATAATGAAGAAAATAACACTCCTAAGAAAGTAGAAGTTGGTGATATATATAAATCAACTACTTGGGATGAAACAATTGATGACATGGCTAAAACTGTTGTTGGTGACATGTATAACAAGATTCCTAAGTTTATCGCACCAAGTTATGAAGCATATATGGAATATGCTACTGATCAAGGGGAAGAGTTCTTAGTATTTACTATTATGTGTTTTGGCGTAAATGTAAGCAGTGCGGATGTCTTGTATGTAGAGGCAATGGAAAAAGAAGGGTTCACAATATATGGATCTCAAGGCTATGGCGCTTTGATGAAAGATTATGAATCTGACTTATTTGTTAGCTATGGATATGTTGATATTGATGTAGAAGATTATTTCGAAATCAAAGCGGTCGTTAGATATACAAGACAACTTAATTGGGATTCTCAGTTTGTTAATTTATACGCGGGAATGGAGGTTCCAGTATGTCCTGCTAAGGCATATAACAACCTTTATGATAACTTTAACTATAAAGTAATTATATATGCTTTATTCGTAGAAGATAACGCAATGGATAAATATGTAGATATCTTAAGAAAAGCTGGATATACATACGATAGTACTGTATCAACTACAGAAAGCGTTGTTTATTATGATCCAACAGGTTATGTATCTATTCAAATTTATGAAACTTATGGCGAATATGAAAAACCTGCTTTATATATCGAAATTAACAATAAATGGCCAACAGTCTTAATTATGGCTTTCAATGGAATAATGGATTTCCCAAAATTAGAAAGCGATAATGCGGCATATGATAAATGGACACTAATTGATCCAGTTGGTGAAGCCAATGAAAAAGATTATGTCTTATCTATTTACTATGTAAATGCATCGAATGCGGATTTTGATAATTATGTTGGTGAATTAGTAGATAATTGTGGCTTTGTTACTAGCAGCCATGGCGTAACAACTAGTAACATTTATTATGCTGATTTAGTTCTTGATAAAGACAAAGTCTACGCTGAAGTAAGCGTTATGTACAACGCACCAAGTAATGAAATTTGTATAGCTATATATCAAAACTTATCGGAGGGAGAATAATATGAAGAAGAAATTGATAATACTTCCACTTATTGCTGCAATGTTTTTAGCAGGATGTGGTGATGAAGAAACTAATGAAGATAACACCACAAACGAAAACGCTAATAACGAGAGTAATAACGGGGAAAATAACAATAACGGGATTGATGATAATAATGGTGATGAGCTTAATGAAGATGTAGATCCACCAGAAGTAATTAGAAAAGATTTAGGATCTGCTCTTAAAAAAGACTATAAGAACATGTCTGTTAGCTTTGCTTTAAATTCTACTGAAGTAGGGCAAGAATACGGTTATGAATATTATGTAGGTGATAATGACTTTGTCGCGGTTTTAGATGGCACAACAGCAGAAACATATGGTTCTGATTATGCATGGAGTTTCTATTCATTCTATGAAGGCAAGAGCTATTCCTATTGGAAAGGTTCTAGCTATGTAACTGAAGGTTGGGTATCTAATGGTTCAAAAGGTTACCCTGTAGGTATTGATTATGCATATTTCTATATGCCTTATTTCTTAGCTAATATTACAGAAGATGATGTTAGTAATGTAATGGGCGCATACGTTGTTAAACCAGAATCAATGGAAAAAGTCATGAATGGACTTAAATTCACTTGGTTAACTAACTACATTACTTATCTTGATATTTTTGTTAATTCTGATGGTTATATTAATCGTATTAGAGGATTTGATGATCCTAATAATGATGATTATGGTTTTGAAGTAAGATTATCTGATTTTGGCACTACAAAAGCTCCTTTAGTAACTCTTCCACCAGAAATTGGCCCAACAACAGTTAAAACTTATGTTGAGATGATTGGTCATGAAGAGATTCCTGATATTTATATGACTAGTATGAATATTGTTATTAATGACACAGTCACTAGTGACGATACTTATGACATTATTATGTATCCTGATGATGTAGTAGATGTTTCATTTACTTACGAACCAAGTAACGCTAATAAGAGAGAAGTTAACTGGATTAGCACTAATAAAGATGTTGCTATTGTTTCTTATGGTCAAGTATCTGGCCATCAATTAATTAGAGCGGCTCATCCAGGCGAAACTGAAATTTATGTAAGCCATATTAATGAATATAAAGAAACTATTACTTCTAAGAGAATTAAAGTATTAGTTAAAGAACCTAAACAAGTTGAAGAAAGTGCATCCGATGTATATCGTTTCGCATTTACTGGTTATACAGGAAGTGATGGACATAACACTATTGGCGCAGTTAATACTCTTCCAGGTGGAAATGCTCCATTTACAATTAAGTCCTGGAGAATGACCACTAGAACTGGTGAAAATTCAGACCACTTTGATGATGACGATATTATCCTTTATAGTGATGCAGCAAGTTCTAACTTGTTCAACGAAAGATTTGAAGATGAAGTAATCTTTGATTTTGAAAATCAACAAATTAACAAAATCTCATTCTTATATGGTTTATATTACGATAACAATGCTTCACAAATTTTAAGTAACTTTGAATCCGCTACATTATCTACTTCAAATGATGGTGTTGATTGGGATGTTATTGATTTAACTGATGAATTTGTTGCAGCATTTTCAAAGAGTACTTCAGGAACTGATGAAAATACTTTATTTGGTATTACTCCTAAAGTTATGACTAAAGAATTCTTACCTGCAACAATGGTTAAGATTGTTATTAAAGCTAAGAATGTTGGTGGTAATGGTTTAGGTATTGGTATGACTAACTTTGTTTTCTCAGCTGATGAAACATGCCATAACTATAACGATGTTGATGCAGTTCCAGTAACAAGTATTACTGTTACAGCTCCTAGAACAAAATTAAAACTCGGTAACTCTATGAAGTTTAGTAGTGTTATCGCTCCAGAAAACGCTTCAAATAAAGTTGTTAGATGGGTATCAAGCGATAACGAAGTATTAAGTATTGATTCAAGAAGTGGTTTAGCAACTGCATTAAAAGCAGGTACTGCTAAAGTTACTGCGGTTTCAACAAGTAATGATGGTGTCACTTCTAATGAATTTGAAGTAACAGTTTACGAACAAGAAGAAATCTATGATCCAAATAACTTCTTAGTAGGCAATGCATTTACTGCTACTAATGTAACTTCTGGAATGAATACATATGACGCTGTTTCAATTGAATTTAAAAATAACACAACAGCTTATGTTACATTCTTAGTTACTGCTGCTGGATTATCATTTGAAAGTAAGATTACTGCTACATATGAAGAATTTGATTCATTAAGCAAAGTATATACATTCTCAGGTAGCAATGATTCAATTATTAAATTCACTGTTGCAGATGATGGTAGTTCAATCACTGTAACTATGGAATTAAATGGTTCATACACATTAGGCAATGACGGCCTTGGTGTTATCTTAGGAAAGGCTGACTAATATGAAATTTTCTAAATTATTATTAGTAACTGCTGCTTTATTAGTTACTTCATGTGGCGAAGAAGAAACTACTTCTGATGAAAACCAAGAAGTAACTAATACTGAAAACGAAAATAACAATCAAGAACCTACTAAAACATATGGTAAATCAGTAACAGAATCTAAGTGGGGATTTGAAGCTGCTAAAGCTTCATATGACACACTTGGAACTGTTATTCCATATTTAGAATCTGATTCGTTTGAATATGAAGTTACAGTAGATGATTATGGTGATCCTGCTATTTGGTTTTATTTATATTATGAAAGTGAAGAAGTAGCTGGAACTAAACTTGACGATTATTCATTAGCAGCTTATGAACAATCTAAATATAAATGTGTTATTAATGAAAATAGATTCATTGATTACGAACAACTTTCATATGTTGAAGTAAATGTCTTATATGCTGATAAGAATTTAAGTAAAACTAAAGCAGTAGAAATTATGGGCTTAGCATCTAGTAAAAACGGAAAAGCTTGTTTGGGATTATTCTGTTTTAATTACATTCCTAATTTGGAACCACATAATTTCCCAACATATGCGGTTGAAAATCTATTAGGAAAAGATAATGAACTTCCTACTTTAAGCACAGTTAACGATGAATTAACTTATGACTTTAGTTTCATGATGCAAGAAGGTATGAGAGGTTTAATTATCACAGTAGAATCTAGTGGTAACGCTATTGAACTTGAAGAGAAATATTTCTATGAATTAGTAAACGCTGAATTCCTTGTATACCAATTTGATGAATTAGACGAAAAATTCACTGGTGAAACTTATATTGGATATGGAGAATATCCTGGTTTCGAAGATAATCTTTTCTACTATGCGTTATCTCCTGAAGAAGAATATATGCTTACATTCGATTACAACATAGATAAAAATGTATTCATTATTTCAATCTTAGAAGAGATTTTCTAAAGAATATAAAACAAATGAAAGGCCAATTTCGAAGATTGGCCTTTTCTATTGTTCATTGGCTTTATTATTTCTTAGTTTTAATGTTTTAATTAGTAGTAGGACGAATGCAATTATACATATTCCTCCTATTACTGAAAAACTAATTCCTAATGCGAGCGAGGTATCTGCTTTTGCTTGAAGCGCAGATGTATCAGGTCTTTCTTTCGGAGTGTCTCCACTAAGTCCTGGTAGTGCCGAAGTAAAAGCAAATGTTATTTCTTGACCAACGATATCTTCTGTTATGTCTTTATAATCAATAAATTTAAAAATAGAAAATACCGCACAAGCGATTATTAGAGTAATTAAAATAGATAAAATAATGTAATACTTTTTCATTTTAGATGCCGTTAAGGTACTTCATTATTTTATCTATTAAATTATATGTAATCAATTCCTTGAAGATGCTACAACGGGAGGAAATATGAGTATGATTATGGATGAGGCTATTACAGCAATATTTCCTCCCCCCACTAATTAAGACGTATTAAATAAATAAAACTGCTCAAAAAATTTTAAAAAAATAAAAAAAGATAAAATTAATCT
>JAILIF010000016.1 GCA_024695405.1 Bacilli bacterium | reverse complement strand
CATACCTTGTGCGGTTTCAGGTCTTAAATAGACCACTGCTTTGCTATCTTCAGTAACACCAATATGTGTTTTAAACATCATATTGAATTGACGAATATCAGTGAAATCTTCACTACCACAGTTTGGACATTTAACGTGATTTTCTTTAATGAATTTCATCATATCTTCATTAGTCATACCGTTAACGTCTGCATCAGGGAATTGTTGTTCAATGATTTGATCTGCTCTAAAACGTTGTTTACAGTGTTTACAATCAATTAATGGATCATTAAATGTAGAAACATGTCCAGTAGCTTCCCATACTCTTGGGTTCATCATAATTGCTGCATCAATACCAACATTAGTTGTGCTTTCTTGAACGAATTTCTTCCACCACATTTTTCTAATGTTTTGTTTGATTTCGCTTCCTAAAGGACCGTAATCCCATGTATTGCTTAATCCACCATAAATTTCACTTCCAGGGAAATAAAATCCGGAAGTAATAAAATGGTTACATAATTTTTCAAAATCTGCTTTTGCCATAATATATTTCTCCTCTTTGACAGACAACGTTAAAAGTATACTTTTATTAAAAAATATTGTCAACCTATTATAAGTGTTATTTTGTAAGTAATTTTATTGAATTTAAACTGTAGCCCAAACCATCTTCAATAAAGTGGCCATACTTAATCAATAAGTATAATCCATCTTCTTGGTTGAAAATATTGTTTGGAATCTTATAATCTTTTACTAAAAAAGTTGCTCTTAATAATTTTAATTGTTTAGGAGTCAAATCATTTTCAGTATCTTCTGATGCGCAATTTTTGCAAATGAATCCACCTTCTGCAAAAGAAAACGAAACTATATTTTCTTTACTTCCGCAATAGACACAGTGATTGAATTCTAATTGATATCCTGCAAGAGTTATTATTCTTGCTAAATAAATTAAACAAACTTTTAAATAATTTTCACCATTTTTAAGTGTGACAATTGCATCGTATAAAGATTGATACATTTTGTGATATTCAGATTCTTCTAATAAATGAAGAGTTGATTCACTTAATAACATCAAAGAAGACATTAAATAGTAATTACTATTCATGTCGATAGGAGACACTAAAATCTTATTTCTTTTGATAATAGGATATTTGTAATCTCCTTCAATAAAATCAACATCAACTATACTTAAAATATTGTTGAGTTCATGATTCTTACATTTAGGATCTAGAATCCCTTTCGCCGTTAATGAAATATATCCTGCTTCACTAACAGCATTTATAATTGCGTCTTTTTCTTTATATTTTGTGACGGAAAGAATAATAATTTTCATTCTTACTTTTCGTACTTATACCCAAATTTAGATAAAGCATCTTCTTGGTTTCTCCAATCTTCCGATACTTTAACAAATAATTCTAAAAATACATGTTTATTTAATAATTTTTCGATATCCCTACGAGCTTTTGTGCCAATATCTCTAATTCTTCTTCCACCAGCACCAATAACGATTCCTTTTTGGGAATCTTTTTCTACTATGATTGAAGCTTTAATATCTATTGGATTTTCTTCCCATTCAATATTGTCCATATAAATAGCAATTGAATGAGGAACTTCATCCCTTAAAGTTTTAAGAATTTTTTCTCTAATAATTTCTTTAATTTGGAAAATTTCATCCTTATCTGAAACTTCATTAACATCGTAATATCTTGGACCTTCTGGAAGAATTTCGATTAACCTACTTAACAATGTGTCAACATTGAATTTTTCTTTAGCAACACATTCAATAATTGCAGCGTTAGGAAATTTATTTTCATAAATATCTCTAATATTTTTGGCTTCGGTAATTTTAACTAAATCAATCTTATTTAAAACAATGATTAAAGGAGTGTTATTTATATCTAAATGTTCTAATAAATATTGATCGCCTTCTCCAAAAGCCTTGCTTGAATCCACTACTAAGATTGAAGCGTCTACATTATGAGCAGCGCCAAAAGCCATGTTGTTCATTTCTTGACCTAGCTTTTGATGTGGCTTATGAATACCAGGGGTATCAATAAAAACTATTTGAGCATCTTCAGAATTATAAATTCCTTTGATGTCATCTCTAGTTGTTTGCGCTTTATCAGTTACAATACTAACTTTCTTATTTAAGATGGCGTTTAATAAAGTTGACTTGCCAACATTTGGACGTCCAAGAATCGCTACAAAACCTGATTTCATTATTGTAAATCATCCTTTCCAAAGGAAAATGGAAGCAATTCTTTGTTGTTAGTTTCTTTTACATCGCCTTTAAGATTAGCCATATAAATTGGAGCATCTGCAGGATATAATTCGTCTAAAACTTGTCTACAAGATCCACATGGAGAACAAGGTGTATCAGTATCTGCTGCAACAGCAAACATGACAAAGTCATCTTTTTTCATACCATGCATCATTGCATTATATAAAGCGTTTCTTTCTGCACACATGCATAAACCATATGCAGCATTTTCAACATTTGATCCGACAAATACTTCGCCATTTTTGCATAAAACCGCTGCTCCAACTTTAAAGTTAGAATACGGAGAATACGATAATTTTCTTGCATCAATTGCTAATTTGATTAATTCTTGCTTATCCATTAGAATGTCTCTCCTTCTAAAATCTTATCCTGTAAAGGAAACATTATATCTTCATCTTCTTTTTTCATATGATCATATCCAAGTAAATGTAACAACCCATGTACAAATAAGAAGCAAAGTTCACGTTTTAATGAATGGCCATATTCTTTAGCTTGTTCATTAGCTTTATCTAAAGAGATATAAATATCTCCTAGAATAACAGGCATTCCACTTTTGTATTCTTTTTCTCTATCTTCGTTATCAAGAAAAGCAAAGCTAATAACGTCTGTTGGTCTATCAATTTTTCGATATTCTTTATTAATTTTATGAATCTCTTCATTATCAATAAAAGAAACAGAAATAACTGGTTCAAAAGATAAATTTAGTACTTTAAAAGCCTTTGTGATTAAAGATGAATAAATGTCTTCGTATTCATTAAAACGTGAACTTTGCTTCTTATTTGTACATGGGTTGTTACATTTACTTGGATATGATCATATGAAAAAAGAAGATGAAGATATAATGTTTCCTTTACAGGATAAGATTTTAGAAGGAGAGACA
>JAILIF010000107.1 GCA_024695405.1 Bacilli bacterium | reverse complement strand
ATATGAAGAGGTAACTCAGAAAATAAGGACTTAAAATCAGAGGATTGACCAGGAACATAAGTCATCACTTGTCCCTTATAATCACTGACACCAGCAGTCACAAAAGGCTTGTGGAGTTTAACGCAAATATCGTTAATCAAAAATTTGGTTTCAAAATTATCAACGCAGTCTAAAACCAAATCGTATTCTTTAATAATCTTTTCGCCGTTTTCCTTGGTTAATCTTTCGTCATAAATGGTTATTTTGACATCTTTTGATAAGCGATTTAGTTTTTCTTTTGCGGATACAACCTTTTTCACGCCAACATCACTTTCGTTATGTAGTATTTGTCTTGGTAAATTGCTTAGTGAAACCACATCATTATCAATTATTCCAATAAGTCCAATTCCACTGGAGGCTAAATACATCAATGTGGATGATGCAAGTCCGCCTGCACCCACTACTAAAACTTTGCTTCGTAAGAGCTTTTCTTGTCCTTTTTCACCCACTCCATCGAGTTTAATAGAACAATAATATCTTTCTAGTTGTTCTTTGCTTAGGTTAGACATATTAACCACCACCACGAACATAGATTAAATCAACTCGATCTCCATCATTCAAATAAACTTCATCAAATTGATTTTTCTTATAGAAAACATCATTAACTGAAACAATAAGCCAAGGAACTGGTTCAACATCTTTGTATCTTAAAAGATCACCAATTGAAAACTTATCTGGATATTCATTAGATGTTACAAAATCTACCGTTAACTTCATACCTATATTTTACTACAGAGATAACATCCCGGGAATAAAAAACTCGTTACAAAGTAACGAGAATTATTCGCTGGCTGGTTTACAGTGTTTTGATACAACCGAACACATGTTATAACAGACCGAACACTACCATCCGAATTAGTTTTCCTCTTCATAATAGTACGAGCAATCAATACCTTTCATAAAGATATCTCGATTACTTATTTCACCAGCCAAGGCACTATTTAGCAAATCAAAGATAGGTTTTGAATCTATAGGACTCTCTTTCATCGCAGATAAATAATCATTTTTATCAATCTTTGACCAATCAATGCATTTTTGTAATCTATTTTTCAAAAGCAAGTCAAGCCATATTCTTGTTGATCTACCATTGCCTTCCATAAATGGATGAGCAATATTCATTTCGACGTACTTATCCACTATTTCATCAAATGTATTATCGGGCATTTTATCAATATCATTTAAGACTTGTGGTAGAAAGTCTCCGTTGGCAAAAGTAAAACCGCCTTTGGAAATTGTTTTAGTTCTGATTTTGCCAGCGAATGGATAAAGCCCTTCAAATAGATAAGCATGTATTTTTTGCAAAGCAATAGTCTTACCAATTTCATCTTCTTCTATTAGTTCAATCTTATAAAAGTCATAGGCTTTCTTTTTGCTTTGTTCATCTATTGGATCTAATAAGCCCTTTATCCAATCTTGAATTGCTTTTTTATATTTGGATGGAATGATAGAAAGTAGCAATCTAACGCCTTCTTCATTAATAACATCAGAAAGATACTTTTTTCCATCGACAGCGTATAGTTTCAGTTGTCCACAAAATGGTGACAACTCAGGATTTCTTACTTTAACATTATTCCAATATCTTCTAGGTGAATTAGGTTCGACTAAAATAGTGATGAAATCTACAGCAGAATACCACCACGAAGAATTATCGTTATCCCAAACAGCACGAACAGGTCTATTATTAAAATATCTAATTGAGTGTTTTATCATATTTATATGATAACATATATCATTTCAGTTGTCTACTATTTGTATACAACTCAATAAAAAAGGACTGATATGTATCAATCCTATTTCTAACTATTGGTGACCCTAACGAGATTCGAACTCGTGAATGTCGCCTTGAGAGGGCGATGAGTTAAGCCACTTCTCCATAGGGCCAGCGGTCTATATTATATCCTTATTAGAAATTATAATAAAGATGCTATTTAATATATCTCGATATTTTAAGAATAAGAAAAACGCTCGTTGGAGCGTTTTCATTTACCAAGCGGGCCAGCCTTAATTAAGGAAGCGACTAATTCGTCAGAGGTCATCTGTTAGCTTCACCCCCGCATCACTGTACCACTCTATGGCTAGAGTGCGTCGTGGTCGTCTGCTGATTTCCACCTTTGGTAATTTAATTTTAAATAAAGATATACTAACTATCAATAATTTTCTTAACAAGCATAATAGTTATTATAGATTCTGTTTGATCTTTGTTTTTGATAGTAACAATTTTTATATATTTGAAGCGTTCGTTTTTCTTTACTCTTTTTCCTATATAATTCCTGTATTTTTTACTATTCTTATCTGATTTTAAGGATGATTTATTGTTAAGAATAAGAGGTATTGTCTGAATATCGCTTATATGTAAACGATGCTTTTTATTTGCGATGTGTTCGAAAATTGTTTCATACCTTTTATCTAAATCAAATTTAATTATATGATTATCAAATGTTTTTAAAGGTATAGGCAACATCTTTAATGCATTGATTATATTTTGATCATATTCTTTGTTTTTTATCATAATGCTCATAATACGTGAGACTTAGTCTTTTGCAACAAATTATTTATAAACAAAAAGGGTTGGTCGCCCAATCCCTTAATAAGATAATAGTTTTTGTACAATTTATAATGACGAAATAATATAGCTAATTCTGAAATCTACCTCTTCTTTACCAAGTACCTTCATTACATAGTAAAGGTTAGGAGTATTCTTTCTACCTGTTAATGTAATTCTTAAGATTTCAGCAACGTCACCAACTGTTCCTTTGAATGATTCTGGAGCAGCTTTATATTCTTTATTATTTGCAGCAAATCCTAAAGAAACTGCGACGTCTTTCATATTTGCAAACCAAGATTGTTCATCTTGATCTAAAGACAATTTATCTTTCATGTTAGATAAAACTAATTTGATATCATCCGCAGTAAACTTTTCATTGAATGGACATCTTTCATTAATTTTATCCATGTAAGAATCATGATAAAAGAATTCAATAGCGTCTGCTAAATTGCCAAATTTTTCATAGTCTTTTCTTGGATTTTCTTTTTCTCTTTCAATGTTAAGAATTTCTTTGAAATAGTTTTCATCCTTATTAATAAGGTCTAATAATTTTGGATTATATTTTTCAGCATATGCTTTAGCTAATGCAGTAATTTCATCTTTATTGAATTTAGCTAAGAGTTCTCTAGAGAAGAAATTAACTTTACCCATATCAAACAAAGCGCCTTCACTAGAAATCTTTGCAAATGTTAAAACAAAGTCATCCATATTTTCAAACTTATTGTTTAAAATCCATTCTTCAAAGTTGGAGTTAGCGATAGTCATTAAATACATGATGAGTGCTTTTGGCAAATAGCCATCTTCAATGAAGTAGCTAACTGCAGCTTCACTATCTAAACGTTTTGATAGTTTTCTCTTATGGCCTTCTTCATCTAACTTACAAATAACTGGTAAGTGAGCGTAGTTAGGAGCTTTCCATCCTAAAGTTTCAAATAATTCAATATGGATAGGTAAAGAAGCAATCCATTCTTCACCTCTAATAACAGTTGTAGTTCTCATGAAGTGATCATCACATGCGTGAGCAAAGTGATATGTTGGTAAACCGTCACTCTTACAAATAACGATATCTTGATCGTTTTGAGCAATTTCGAATTCACCACGAACTAAATCTTTAACTCTAATTTTTCTTACATGGTTACCACTAGATTTAAATCTAATAACGTATGGTTCACCCGCTTTAATTCTTTCTGCTCTTTCTTCATTAGTTAAAAATCTACATTTAGCAAATTGACCATAATATCCAGGGATTAATTTTGCTTGTTCTTGTTTACTGCGGATAAAATCTAAATCTTCTGCTTTGCAGAAACATGGATACGCTCTGCCGATAGAGATTAAATGTTTAATAACAATGTTATAGATTTCCGCTCTTTCTGATTGAACATATGGACCATAATCGCCAACTTGATGATCTCCAAAATACCCTTCATCAGGAATAACATTAAAAATCTTTAATTGTTCGATTAATTGTTTGCCGCTTCCTTGGATTTCTCTTTTTGTATCAGTGTCTTCTAAACGTACATAGAAAACACCTTTAGATTGTTTAGCTACTTTATGACAGATCATAGAAGTAAATAAACTACCTGTATGTAAGAAACCTGTTGGAGAAGGCGCGAATCTAGTTACTTCTGCTCCTTCAGGTAAGTTTCTTGGTGGATATCTTTTTTCTAAATCATCTATAGTCTTAGTAATGTTTGGGAATATAAGATTTGCTAATTCAATATCAGTCATAAATTTTTAATCTCCTTAAATTTTCATTAATTTTGTATTGCACAATCAATTTCATTTGTTATAATAATTAAGCGCTTTAAAGAAGTGCAGGTGTAGTTCAGTGGTAGAACGTAACCTTGCCAAGGTTAATATGCGGGTCCGATTCCCGTCACTTGCTCCAGACGCACATTATGGTTCCTGAAGAAGGAACCTTTTTTATTGCTCTTCATCATTATCATCTTTCTTTTCATCTTGATTCTCTTTCTTATCTTCGAAAGTTATATCATTAAGATTTTCATCATTTTCTTCTTTTTTATTTTCTCCATCAAATGGATTCTTAGATAATAATTCTTCAATCTTCTTTTTATCTTCTTCAGAAAGATTAATGTTGTTTTTAATTTCTCTTAAGAAACCATTTGTTAATTCTACTGATGCTTCTTTCATATCAGGATTATATTTAGCAAATAATGCTTCGCATCCTGCAAAATAGAAAGGAGCAAATGGAATCATTAAGATAATTCCTCCAATTGTAGAAATAGGTAACGCTAACGAGAATTCCATTTCTGCTAACATTACTAAAAGGTAGCCACCAGTAATACCAGCAATTAATAAAGCAAAAAGAGGCCATTGTAGAGACCAAAAGTCTTTTCGATAAGAATTTATCTTAACTTTTAAAAATCTATTAAATACAGCGGTAGAAAATTGTGCTGTCGCACCTGGGATATTTGCACATAAGTATAGATTAATAGAATTAAATGCAATGCCAAATATAAATGCTACTGTAGCACATGAAGTAGAGAAATATGCAACACAGGACATAAAGAATGAAGCCACATTATCTTCGGATAAATAATCTAAGAATCCTTCGGAATCACCATTAATATATAAATCAGATGCATATTTCATTGATTCAACAAATTGATTTCCATAAATGTTTTCAAATATTGCTTGCAAAAGAAAATATAAAATAACTGTTGCAATTGCTTCTACTAACAACGTTTTTAAAAAACATCTTAACAATCTAAAGCAACCAAAAGAATTTCTTCTATAGTAGCTTAAAGATAAACCTAAGGTTGTTCCGATTGTGACAGTACCCCCAAACTTAATAGAGTATAAGGTCATATATGTAGCGTATAAAACAGGAATAAATAATAAAGATATTGTAATAATAAATAGCCCTGGCACTACTGTATCTAATGCAATAAAACCTATCGCCACTACAAAACAAAAAATTGAAACCTCCCAAAAAATACTAGGACATTTCTTGTAAATATCTTCTCTAGTTTTAAAAAGCTTCTTATCCATTATTTCATTTTCTCGTTTAATTTATCGATTACATGAACCGCTTCATATAATCTCTTTTCGTTCATCTTACCTAAAGGTCTAGCCTCAATAGCATGAACAAGAGCTTCAAATCTCTTTCTTTGAACAATATAGAATTGTTTAGAGTCGGATTGAATTGCAACTCTACAGTTATCATTAACAAGAACTAATCCAATCATATAGTCTGGATCAATTCCACTTATCATTGATAAATTAGTAGTAATATTCTTAACTTCCGCAATAGGGTTTGATGTGTAATAGTTTTTACCGCCTCTAGATTGGAAAATTAATGAATTGTCATTATATTTGCCAGAAACATCACCTTCAAAATATTTGCAGATGATGACATAAATAAATTTATCTCCAAAAAGAATGTGATCAACTTTTGTTCTAGTTGATTCATCTACTGTATATGAGAAATGATTAATAAGATAATAATCATCTAATACTGCAGTCTTATATATTCTTTTATAATATGATTCAGCAAAATGTTTCTTATAGTATGCATGACGAATTAAAAAGAATCCGAGAGTGAACAATCCTATTGTCACTACTACGCAGACTATAATGAATGAAATTTGACCTGAAGTAAGAAACGTTCTTAGCATATTATATATAATATAAAAATTGCCCTTTAAATTAAAGAGCATTATTTGTTTTTTGTATTAGTCAAAGATTGTTTTGCCTTCTAAAGTGGCTTTTAGCATCCTATCGATTTCTTCTTTAGAAACCTTTCTAGAAAGACTTGGAAGGTTATTTACATCGAACCAAGATACATCATCTGTTTCGTATT
>JAILIF010000051.1 GCA_024695405.1 Bacilli bacterium | reverse complement strand
GTAACGTTAATTTCTTTTTCATAATAGGTTTTATATTTGATAACCTCCTACAAATAATGTTTCTTTAGTTTTAAATGTCTTATTATTGAAACGATTTAATCCCTAAAGGATTGATGAATTTAAAACTAAAGAAACATTATTTGTAGGAGGTTATCAAATATAAAACCTATTATGAAAAAGAAATTAACGTTACTTGCATCAGTTTTATTAATGTTATCGATTTCTGGATGTGATTCAGAAGAAACACAACATGAACATACATTTAGTGAGAATTGGAGTTATGATAGAAAAAATCATTGGCATGACTCTCTTTGCGGTGATCCAGTGGTTGATGGAAAAGCTGCTCATGAATTAGGGGACTGGGAAATTGAAACCGAACCAACCGGTGATACACCTGGGGCAAAGTTTAAAAAATGTGCAATTTGTGATTATCGCTTATATGAATCTATTCCTCAAACATTGGAATTCGAATTAAATGAAGATAAAACTTCCTATGCTGTTAAAAGAGCTGATCGTAATCTTGAAGGAGCTATAGTAATACCTGGAACATATAATGGTTTGCCCGTAACAAGAATTGGCGAAGCTGCATTTGAATGGTGCACGGAATTAACATCTGTTACTCTTCCTGACAGCATTGTCACAATAGATGATTTTGCATTTCGCTTTTGCATCTCAATGACATCAGTTAATATTCCTAATGGTGTAACAACATTGGGAAATCAAGCTTTTGATGCGGCAAAAAAATTAAAATCACTTACTCTTCCTGATAGTGTTACTTCTATAGGCGATGCATGTTTTTGCTATTGTTACGAATTAGAATCTCTTACACTTTCAAATAATTTAACAAAAATTCCTGATTCAGCTTTTGCTGATCCACAAAAATTAAAATCGCTTGTTATTCCTGACAGTGTCATAGAGATAGGTCTTACTGCTTTTGCGGGGGCTGATGTATTATCTTCAGTTACATTTGGTAGTGGCTTAGTTACCATTGGACCTTGGGCATTCGAAGATAGCCCAAGTCTTGTTTCAATCACTATTCCAGATAATGTTGTTACACTAGATGAGTTTTGTTTTAAAGGATGTAAAAACTTAAAATCCGTCATAATTGGTAATGGCGTAACCGAAATCAGAGAAAAAGCCTTTTTTAAGTGTGATTCTTTAAAAACAGTAACTCTTGGTAATAGTGTTAAAACCATCGGTGAACGCGCTTTTGTCAGTTGCAAATCTATTGAATCCTTGGAGATTCCAGACAGTGTAACTGAAATTGGATTGTATGCTTTTGGAAACTTACAAAATCTAAAAACACTAAAGTTAGGTAGTGGTCTTACCACAATAGGAAATTCTGCATTTGAGAGTTGTGTATCATTAACAGCTCTAGAGATTCCTGAAGGTGTTAAAGAAATAAAAGATTGTGCATTTGGTCTTTGCGAATCATTAAAAACTGTCACTTTACCAGAAACTCTTACTTTTATTGGACGTTGTGCATTTGAGGAATGCTCTAGCTTAACTTCAATAACTATTCCAAGATATGTTGAATATATTCATCCAACTGCTTTTTATGAATGTTGGTCATTAGAAGCATATAATGTGGTTTCTGATAATAATTGCTACTGTACTGTTGATGGAGTCATCTATAGTAAAGATAAAACTAGAACTATATCTTTCCCTTCAGGCCAGAATAATTTCTCTTGTACAATACTTGATTCCGCAACTGTTATTGGTGATGCTACATTTGCATATAATATACATATTCAATCAGTAACAATACCTGATTCAGTAACTTTAATTGAAGAAATGGCATTCTATCGTTGCGAATCTCTTGAAACAGTAGTTATATCAAAGAATTTAACAGCTATAGGATTCGAAGCTTTTGAGTATTGTAATAGTCTTACTACCATTTCACTTCCTAAGAGCATTACTACAATTGATAGATATGCATTTTATATTTGCGATAAGCTAGAAACAATTGTTTTTGATGGAACAATGGATGAATGGAATGCTAAATGCTTTGACTTACGATTTTTTAGTAATCAACCAATTATTCGTTGCACCGATGGGGATATTGAATAATATTCATATTAAATCATTCAAAAAGGAAAAGTCACATTTGTTGGGCTTCTCTTTTTTGTCTATGCATATAAGAAGAATTTTTATTATCTTTTAATATCTTTCTATAACTGCAAACAAATGAAGGAATATAATTGAGATATGGATGACAAGATAAAATTACTTCAAAAATTTATAGATGAATCACATAGAATTGTGTTCTTTGGTGGTGCAGGAGTGTCTACTGAAAGTGGGGTTCCTGATTTTAGAAGTAAAGATGGTTTATACAATCAACATGATGTTAGATTTGAAGCATACTCACCAGAATATCTTCTTTCTCACGACTGCTTAGTGGATAATCCTAAAGTATTTTTTGAGTTTTATAGACAAAAGATGGATGCGAGAAACGTTAAACCTAATGCCGCTCATAAGTACTTAGTAGAACTTGAAAAGCAAGGGAAATTAATTGGTATAGTTACTCAAAATATTGATGGTCTTCATCAAAAAGCAGGCTCTAAGAAAGTATTTGAACTACATGGATCTACAGAAAGAAACTACTGCATGAAATGTAGGAAGATATATGAACCAGATGCAATATTTGATTCTAAAGAACCTGTTCCACATTGTTCTTGTGGTGGAATTATTAGATGTGATGTTACTTTATATGGAGAAGGATTACCTGTAGATGATGTAGAAGGAGCGATAGAGGCGATTTCTAGTGCTGATATGATGATTATCGGGGGAACGTCATTAAGAGTCTATCCAGCAGCCTCTTTTATACATTATTTCCACGGTAAGCATTTAGTGGTTATAAACAAAGAACCTCTATTTCTTAATCTAAGAGAAGGGCAAGATTTAGAGATAAACGGAAAAATAGGAGAAATCTTCTCTAAACTTAAATAGATAAAACTAATTACAATGAATTACAAAAAAATTTTTAAATTACAAAAAAATAGGTCAAATTACAAAAAATATGGCCTAATTACAATGAATTACAAAAAAATATTTCAATTACAAAAAATCCGAATATAATATGGTTAGGAGGATAAAATATATGACTCAAAATCCATATAATGTAGTTTTTGGTAAGGTTCCTGGAAAAATTATTGAACGTAATGATGTATATGAAGAAATAATATCTTCGTTTGATAGTGATTGTGCAGGATCTCCTTTATACCTCTTAGCAGGTGCTAGAGGCAGTGGAAAAACTGTCATGATGACAAGCATTGCTAATTATTATAAAGAACAAGATAAATGGTTAGTTGTAGACATTAATCCTCTAACTGATATGCTTGAACAATTAGCAGCGGCTTTATATCAAAAAGGAAAATTAAAACATCTTTTTGCAAAAGCGGAATTTAGTTTTTCTTTCAGCGGTGTGTCTTTATCAATTTCTGGCGATAAGCCTGTATCAAACGTTTTTTCTTTACTAGATGTAATGTTTGAATATCTTAAGAAAAAGAAAATCAAAGTTTTAATTACTGTCGATGAAGTTACTAAGCAAGAACACATGAAGATTTTTGCGCATTCTTTTCAATCTTTCTTAAGAAACGACTATTTAGTCTATTTATTAATGACAGGCCTATATGAAAACTTCTCTTCATTAGAAAATGATGAGAGTTTAACTTTCTTATATAGAGCACCAAAAATCTATATGCCTCCTTTGAACATTAAGGCTATTGCATATTCTTACATACAAACCTTAAATATGAAGATAGAAGACGCAATTGAAGCTGCAAAACTCACTAATGGCTATGCTTTTGCTTATCAATTATTAGGTTATGTTCTTTTTGACAAAAATAAAAAAATAGTTGATGGAGAGGTTTTAAATGAATTAGATTTAAGACTCGATAATAATTCATATTCAAAAATATATGCTGAATTAACAAAAAAAGAAAAAGAAATAGTGTTAGCAGTTGCTAAAGGATTTACTTCAAATACTAAGATAATGGAAAAAACAAAATTAAAATCTAATGCACTGACTGTTTATAAATCTAGCTTAAATAAAAAAGGTATATTAAATGTAAGTGTAAGAGGTGAATCGACCTTCTTGCTTCCTAGATTTAAAGAATTTATACTTTTTAACGAAAAATTTTAAAATAAAGTTCTATGCTTTAATTTCATTTTCATTTATAAACTTAATATATGCTTTTTCATTCAACGGTTTAGAGAAGTAATATCCTTGGATATATTCTATTCCTAGCTCTTTCATATGTTCATATTGCTCTTTAGTTTCTACACCTTCAATAACAATAGATATCTTAAGATTCTTTAATAATGAAGTCATAGATTCAAGTATCTTTTCAGCGGTGTCATTTTCTGCAAGGAATGTTTTATCAAATTTGATAATACTGAATGATGTTTGCAATATTCTTGAGATATTTGAATATCCTGTACCAAAGTCATCGATTGCGAAAGAGAATCCTTCTTTAATCATATCCTTCATAAATTTCTCTAATTTATCTGGATACGCAATAGTGGCGGTCTCGGTAACTTCGATTACTAATCGTTTTGGGTTTACTCCATACTTTTTAACAATCTCAACGAATTCTTTGCTTGGGTTATGGTAAAACTCCGCTCCCGAGATATTAATATCTAAGAAGTCTACATTAGGATGATTCTTTAGGAAAGCACATGTAGTATTTAAAACATATCTATCAATCTTTTGCGCTAACCCACATGATTCAGCGATAGGAATAAATTCTGCAGGATTTATCTTTCCTAATTCTGGATCTGTAAATCTAATGAGTGCTTCAGAATGATTGAATTTATTTTTATTAATTTCATAAATTGGTTGATAGTGCATTTCAAAGCCTTGGTAGTTATTATCAATAGCTTTTCTAAGTGCTTTTTCAATCGTTTTATCTCTAGAAATCTTTTTAATGGTCGCCTCATCTACCAATATAAAGTCTTCCTCTTCATTATTTCTTTTAATCTTATATTCTAGGTTAGTTACGAACTCTATATAGTCTTCAGTCGTTTGAGCGTCTATATTTCCTTTCATATAATAGCCATTTACAGTGATACCAAATTCCATTCCATCTACCATCCAAGGATGATCAAATTTAGACTTGATGAGAAGGAGTGCTCTTAACATATCTTCCTCTTCTTTAAAAGCTATAATAAATCTAGAATTTGATATTCTAAATACAAAGTTATTACCTAATGAATTAAAGTAATTACCTATTTCTTTATATACATGGTTACCTACTAAAAAGCCAAAAGTGGAATTGATTTTTGTAATATTACCAATATGACAAATTATTAAATTACTATGCTTAGAAAAATCAATTTCACTTTTCGCATAGTTCACAAATGCATTGTAATTGAATACACCAGTGACTCTATCTTCTAAATCACCCGTGGATAATTGTTCATAGTTAATCCAACAAGAAAATGAGATAGCAACACCTGTTAATAAATAACGAGGGAATAATATTTGAATTACTAGCATTAAAACTATAAAGGCCAAAGAAAAACCCATTGTTATTTGTAGTTGTTTTTCTATCTTTTTATTTAGCAATATAAGAGTAATAGTAGTCAGTGCTACATAGAAGAATGTAACAATATATAGACCCATGAATAGTTTTCCGTGGACTAATATATTTGAAAGAGAGTAATCGATATCAAACACTAATTTTGTAAATGGGTTTGAAAGAAGAACTAAGAAGTATAGACCTGAAGGTATAAAGAATAAATACATTTTCCTTCGAGTCTTAACAGATATAGCACTTATATATAATATGAAAGAATATAGCAAGCAAGGGAAGCATAACTGGAAGAAATAAAATGATCCGTTGATAAAGAAGTTAAGTCTTTCTGGTACTACATCAGGATGATCAACTAATACTGCTGCAACTATATCTAAAGTAACATCTAAGACGCCACATACAATTGCAGCCCCAAAAATAATATTAACTTTTGAAACAAATTTTTTATCCGCAATAGAACGAATTAATAGACATACAAGGAATAATAAAGCACACACCTCTAGCCAATAGTTGTAGGCATGTGGGTCATCAAAAACACTTGCAATCCTTAAAATCATTTAAAATTCCCCATTCTAATTGCATTTTATTATGAATTTTATATTTTGTCTTTAAAAATGATAAAAAATTAATCAAAATATGCAGTTATTCGATGAATTTTAATAACTTTTTGCATATTTTAATTTGACATTTGGTTAGTTATATTTATTGCAAATTTACTTATTTATATAATAAATACATTTTTTATCGTTGCGAAATTGTTTTTTATGGCAATAGAATAACTTTAGAAACTATGATTAAGATTTACTTAGAAGATATCTCGATTATTGATAGCGAAGCAAAATTTAATGCTTACTTTGATAAACTACCTAAATATCGTCAAGACAAAATTCTAGCTTTAAAAAACGAAAAAGATAAATACCTTTCTTTATTGGCGGGCAAGCTTCTTTCAGATGGATTAAGAGATTTAAATCTATATAACTATATTAATAAAATAGAAGTTGAGGAAAACGGGAAACCATATATTCCAGGTAACCCAATATATTTTTCAATATCTCATAGTGGCACTAAAGCCATCGTAATATTTTCTAACGATGAAGTTGGATGCGATATTCAAATAATGAAGGGTGATACAATTTCACTTGCTGAAAAATACTTCACCGAAGAAGAGCAAAATGAAATCAATAATAGTGATGATCCAGTTAAGAGCTTCTATAAATTATGGACATTAAAAGAGTGTTACATGAAAACTAGCGGCAAAGGATTGTCGCTAGGTCTCAAAAATATTGATGTCTATAACAAAGACTATATTTCAAAAAGCTATGTAATAGACCAAATATATATGGTTAGTTATATTGCTAGAGATAGATAATTAGAAAATATAAATACCGCCAACATTCATAGTATCGCCTTTATAGTTGATAGTGATAGTGTGTTGGCCAGTAGTAACATCTACATTGCCTAATAATACAGGATAATAATTTGTTCTATTTTTTCCACCCTTAGAACATTTATCCATTCTTGCATCTTTGTAAGTAACATCTCTTACTTGCATTTCTGTTCCATCATAAGAATAAGTAATTGCATTACCAATTTTTTTGCTAGTGCTTGCTTCTGCGTTGCCTAAGTATGCATATACAGAACCAGAGAATGCTTTTTCAGCTGTGAAAGTATAACTTAAAGATTGACCGGCTGCGTTTAAAACATAATATGTATCAGGATTATCTCTATCACTTGTATCTGTTGAAACAGTAACGCCTGTTGGAGTTAATGCATCTGCTCTAGCGATGATTTGACCATAGTTGTTACCTGTTGCTTTATTACCTTCGGTTAAGAAATCGATAATGTGATCTAAAGTAGTTCTTTTTAAACCAATACCTAAAAGCATGTTATAGACTTTGTTTCTGAAATTTTCACCTGGCATAGCGAGAATGTCGTCAAAATATTTCTTCATATCGTGAGAGTCCCCAGTACCGATTCCTCTTTTTTCACCAATTTTACCGAAGTTGGAGAATAAGTAATCTTGGAAGATTTCATTTTCTGGAACACCTAATAAACCAGCTAAAAGCACTGAGCATACGCCTGTTCTATCTGTTCCGATTTTGCAGTGATAGAAAAGTGGATAATTATTTTCGTCATCTAATGCTAAGAAGAAATTTTTAGCAGCTTCTGCGTTTCTTGATAAGTGATTGTATCCCCCAGTACTTGATGTATCCATTTTGCATTTTTCAATAAGGGTAGTGCCTGTTAATTTAAGATTATAACTATCTGAATCACCTGCTAAGTTAATTTCGTTTTTAACTTTTAAGTGATTGACCATTTCTTCTGTAGTTTTATCAGTTAAAGAACCATTTTGGTTTTTACCACTTGTTCTATAAATTAAGCCTTGTTTGATTGTGCCACCATCTGCAGTTTGTCTACCACCTAAATCTCTACAGTTTGTCATACCTTCAATTGTTAAATTTCTTGGATATGATGAACTAACTGTAAAACTACGAATTAGAGTTTCATCAGTAGTGCCATCTGTGTAATTAGCGATTAATTTATAATAGTTAGTTCCTAAATAAGGATTATAGAAAGTGATGGATTTATCTTTTGTTCCATTAACAATGTATCCGTCACTTAAGTCCTCTTTTTGTCCAAACATGATGCTATATTTATCTACCGCATCTTCGTTGTCATAATCAAATCCAAGTGTAATAGGTAATGAATCAGAGAGATTCTTAGTGCCATCCGGATATAATTCGCCTGGGCATGTTTCATAATCACCAGAATATTCTAAGAAAGCTTTTTGTTCTGGGGTATGAATGTCAAAGGTTTCATCAGTTATATTTGAGAAACCGCTTAAGTCTTTTACCTCAGGTTCTGGATCTTTTCCTTTTTGTTCAACTGGTTTTTCTTGCTTTTCACCGCATCCTGAAAGAGAAGCCACTGCTAAAAGCAAAAAACAACACGAAAATTTCTTTTTCATAAATATTGAGTAATCCCCTTTTAAAACATACTTATTCTACTCACTATTTATTTTGAAAAACATAGACAATTTTGTTTTTTAACTATAGTGATTATTATTAAGTACCTTTTTTTGTTTCAGTTTTTGAGGGATCACATTTAAGCCCAAAACCACCAAAAAAAATATAAAAGTTGCGTAAATTTAGTAAAAAATTGTAAAATGCAACCAATAGTTGACAAATTTCAAACTAGAATTGGTAGAGCAACCGAGCACTAATTTAATAAGATAATCTCAGAAAAGCGAGGAAGAGATATGAACATTGAAATTGCAAATCGTTTACAGAAGCTAAGAAAAGAAAAAGGCTACTCACAAGAAGAACTTGCGGACGCATTAGGTATATCACGTCAGGCGGTTAGTAAATGGGAACGTGCAGAGGCATCGCCTGATACAGATAATCTTATTTGCTTAGCTAAACTATACAATGTTTCTTTGGATAGTCTCCTTGATACTGATGAGACAGTTGAAGAAATTAAAGAAGAACAAAAAGAAAAAGCAGAAGAAGCTAGAGTAGAATTTGAAAAAGTAGATAATGATGATAAAGATACATTCTTAAGAGATGATGAAGGTAACTTTGTTCACATTGGAAAAGATGGAGTTCACATCAAATCAGATGATGGTAGTGAGATTCACGTTGGTAAACATGGTTTTCAAGCCATTGATGAAAATGGGCACATTATAAAAAGGGAGAAAAAGTTTAAAGTTTCTGCTTATGTTTCTGGAATATTAATGCTCTTTGCTGTTATTGGTTATTTATTAATAGGATTTTTAATTGGATATTGGGAAGTTGCTTGGGTATTATTCTTAGTTCCAGAACTTATTGGCTCAATTGTTAGATGCTTCGAGAAGAAGAGATATGGAGCTTTCAATATGCCTATTCTATGTACAATAGTTTTTATTACAGTAAGTATGTTAACAGGTTTATGGCATCCAATGTGGGTTGTGTTCTTACTTGTACCTGTTTATTACTCAATAGTTAATCCATTAGACCATCACTTTTGTAAATGTACTAGTTGTGATAACTGTAATGATGACAAAGACAAAGATAATGAATAATCGATAATTATTAAAGGCCCATGAAAGTGGGCTCTTTTAGATTAAAAACTTTTTGGAAATAAAATGAGAGGAAGTATGATTTTCGAAGGTAAAGATGGAACATATGGCGACGAAGTTATGATGATTAAGTACTTGGAGAAATAGTATGTCTTTAAAATTAGTAAAATTAACTAAAGAATATCAAAAACAATTAACTGAAATGTTAGACGAGTGGAGTGATGATTTGGTTAAAAACGGTGGTAATAGTTCTCCATACGCTATTTTTGCTAACGACTACCATGATTTTGATAACTACGTTGAAAAGATGTACGATAATGACCATTTAAAACCTGGTTATGTACCTACGACCACATTGTTTTTATATGATGATGAAAGGGACATCTTTTTAGGTGCTGTTAATATCAGACACTATTTAAATGAAGGATTATTATATGGTGGTGGTCATATAGGAGATGGCATTAGACCTAGTGAAAGAAGAAAAGGTTATGCTACAAAGATGATTGGTTTAGCGCTTCAAGAATGCAAAAAGATTGGTATAAATAGAGTCATGATGGCTTGCGACCCTAATAATATTGGTTCAAAAAAATCAATAATTAATAATGGTGGCGTATTTGAAAATGAGATCATTTCTAAATATGATGGTGAAAGATTAGAAAGATATTGGATAGATATCAAGTAATCTATGAGAGGAACTAAAATCCTCTTTTTTTATTTACATCAACTTAGTAACACTTGAATCTAAAAAATGTCCTATTTAAGTATTTGAATCCTAAATGTATAATTATTAATGTAGATTTTAAAAACTTGTGATTTTTTACTTTGTTTTTAAATTATTTTTTTGCTCGCAAATATAATTCAGGGGCAGATGCAACATTGTTGCGAAAGGAAATGTAGTATGAAGAAAAAACTACTTTTATTAGGGATTTTACCTATTTTAGGCATGGGGGTAGGCGCTACAAACGCTGTACATGGTGAAGCAGGTAGAATTGACCGCTTTTTCTCAGATATTGGTAATGATAAAACCAAGTACTGTCAAAAAGCTATGGACTTAAACGCTAGAATTGCAGATGAAGGCGTTGTCTTACTAAAAAACGCTAATAACTTCTTACCAATGGCAAAAGCATCGAAGGTATCTCTTGCTGGTAAATCAAGTGTTAGCTTAGTTAGAGGTGGTGCTGGTTCAGGTGCAGGAAGTGTTTCTCAAGGTATCACTGAAATCAAAATGGTTGGTTCGCTAGAAAGTGCAGGATTAGTTGTTAATAAGACGCTATCTTCTTTCTATGAAGACAACAGTAAATCAGGAAATGGCCGTACAAACGGTAATACTGGTTGGAAGGGTATTTCAGAAGTTACTATCGGTGAAACTGACTTAAGTAAATATCCTAGTAACGTTCTTGCATCAATGGATGAATATAACGATGCTGCAATTTTCGTTATTTCACGTGAAGGTTCTGAAGGATGTGACGTTAAAACATGTAACGCTCATGACTCACAAAAAGATCCTAAACCAATTAGTAAGAGACACGCTTTAGAGATGTCAATTAATGAAGAAGCATTGTTTAATGAATTAAAACAACATACAGAAAATATTATTATCGTTGTTAACTCAGGTAATGCTTATGAATGTGATGTGTTTGAAAAAGATCCTGCAGTTAAAGCAGTTCTTTGGATGGGTACGCCAGGTGCTAACGGTGCTGGCGCTATCGGTCGTATTTTAGTTGGTGATGTCAACCCATCAGGAAAAACTGTTGATACTTGGACACGTGATTTCACATTAGATCCATCATTTAAAAACTTCTCAGATAATGCACAAAATAACTTAGTTACAGATGCTAATGGTAATGAAATCTATGCTCCTGCTGATACTTTATTTAATGCTGATGGTAGCCCAGTAAGAAGTGATGGTTCTTATAAAGGCGCACCTAAATGGTCAGATCAAAAGAATAAAGTTGTTGAATATGGTCTTAATGGTGTTAGACCTTCTGCTTTCTTAAATTATGAAGAAGGTATTTATGTTGATTACCGTTATTATGAAACAGCTTATGCTGATATGTTAGCCGTAAAAGGCAAAGACGCTGCTGATGAATGGTATAATGGCGCATATGGTGTTGTTTATCCATTTGGCTATGGATTAAGTTACACAACATTTAATCAAGAAATTGTTAAATGTGATATTGCTGATAAGACAATTGACATTAACAATAGAAATGTCCATGTCAATATGGAAGTCAAAGTAACTAATACTGGTAATGTAGCTGGTAAAGATGCTGTTCAAGTTTATTTCAAAGCCCCATATATCGATGGTGAAATCGAAAAGGCTTACAATAACTTATGCGGTATTGGAAAAACTGGCTTATTAAACCCAGGAGAATCTGAAACTGTTAAAGTAGACTTCTATTTGCAAGACGTTGCTTCTTATGACTTCAATGATGCTAATAATAACAATTTTTGTGGTTATGAATTAGATGCTGGTACATATAATATCTCTTTAAATAAGAATGCTCATGAAGAATATGGCTCTGTTTCATTTAGAATAAGTGAAGGCATTCAATATAAGGAAGATCGTTATACAGGGTATACAGTTGAAAATAGATTCACTAATAATGGTTTCTATTCATCATTACCATCAGAGGATGATTTTGAATTTACACAAATGTCACGTAGTGACTTTGAAGATACATTCCCAACAGCTCCAACTATCGGAGATCGTACTTTAGGTGATGCTTCAAGAGTTCAAGAATTCTTCACACATAGATTTACTATGGCTGATGTCGAAGAATCTACTACTTGGGAATATGTTCCAGAAGCAGTACATAAAACAAAAGACGACATTGAAGCATTAGGTTGGGAACAAGCTTCTAGCAAAGTTGCTTCCTCTGCTCGTACACTTAAATTCTCAGACATGGTTGGTGTTTCACTTGATGATCCTAAATGGGATGAATTATTAAATCAATTCACTTGGGAGGAAATGGAACAATTCGTCGATGGTGCTTCACATAACCCTTCAGTAAGTGAAATTGGAAAACCAGAAACTAACGATAGTGATGGTCCTTCTAAATTCAGAATTATGTGGTGGTGTGGTGGCCCTATCGTTGCTGCAACATTCAATGAAAGATTAGCTAAAGAACAAGGTGACTGCGTTGGTATGGAAGCTCATATCGAAAATACATATGGCTGGGCGGGTCCAGGTGTTAATATTCACCGTTCTCCATTCGGTGGTCGTAACTTCGAATACTATTCAGGTGATCCATTCCTAACAGGTAGAATCGCTGGTAGAGTTGTTGAAGGCGCTACAGATAAAGGTATCTACTGCTTCTTCAAACACTTTGCTGTTAATGATCAAGAAAAACATAGAGAGGGTGTTGCATGTTTCTTAACTGAACAAGCACTCCGTGAAATTTACTTAAAACCTTTCCAAATGTGTATTCAAGAAGGAAAATCAACAGGTATCATGTCTTCGTATAACCGTTTAGGTTTAATGGAAACAGCTGCTTCTTATCCACTTTTAACTGAAGTATTAAGAAATGAATGGGGTTTCAAAGGTTCTATTATCTCTGATATGACTCACCACGGTAACTCTGCATTCGATGCTGGTATGTACGAAAATATCAATAACCGTTTATTAGCAGGTTGTAACAACCAATTAGATGGTGATGATTACTCTAACGATATGAACTGTAAATGGAATGCAGAAGCTAACGATGGCAAAGGTGCTCCAGTTTATAAGAATGCATCAGGTGATACTGTTGAATCATATTCTTGGTGGTACGCAGTACGTAATTGCTGTAAAGAATGTTTATATATGTGTGCTAACTGTGGTGCAATGTCATCAAAATTTGACGGTATCGATACAGGTATGACATTCTCTAACACTGTTAACAATAGATTAGTCGCTAATGTTGGTGAAAGTATTGAAACAGAATTTGTTGTTGGGGAATTTGACTACATCGAAGATTTACAAATCGATCCAGCAACTCCTCTTCCTGAAGGATTAACATTTGATAGTGATAGAATTTACGGAACTGTAGATAAACCTGTTAATACATTTATCCGTGTTATATTCAAAGACGATTTAGAAAATGTTTACGGAAATACTTTGAACTTAACAGTTCTTGCTACTCCACAAATTGAAGCCGCTTCTATTGGTGAAGAAAAGCCTGTAGAAGAACCAGAAAAATCAACTCCAGCAGAAGAGAAGAAAGGTTGTGGTGGTTCCGTTGTTGCAGCTAGTGCGTTAGTTTCATTAATCGCTATGGCTGGTGCAGGATTAATGCTCTTACGTCGTAAAGAGAAATAGTCATTTCTAAATTTTTATAAAATAAAAATATAGATAATAAAAATCACAAGAAAAGCATATTTTATGATGCATATAGCATTATAATAATAATGCAATAAAACTCTTGTGATTTTTTGTTTATGTACATTATTTATTTTGTGCTTGTAAATAAAATCACAATAAATAGCGACACAATCGCAGAAGGAAAAAGAATTTGATAGTATGAGAAAAAGACTATTAATTCCCCTTTTCCTTGCTGGAATGGCAGCAGCAGCTCTAGCAAGCGAAAATCAAAGTATTGGCGTTGACGCAAAGTTCATTGGCGAATTTGGGGAGAGGAATGCCTATATTGAACATGCAAACAAAATCAACAATCAACTAGCGGAAGAAGGATTCGTTTTATTGAAAAACGATGGAACATTTCCAATAGGCAAAAATTCCAAGATTACACTAGTCGGAAATGCGTGCGTTAATTTTTCAAAAGGCGCATACCTTGGAGACATAAGCTACTTAAGAAAACATATTGATGAGATTGATTTTCCGACTTCATTAACTAATGCTGGTTTTCAGGTTAATCAGACTTCACTTAACTTTTATAAACGTTCTCGTAATGGGCGTACAAACGGTAATGATGGTTGGAAAGGTAACTGCGAAGTAACTATTGGTGAAGATCCTATTGAGGATGTTCTTGCTGATAATGAATTAATAAATTCATTTAAAGAATATAATGATTTAGCTATACAAGTTATTACTCGTGATGGTAGTGAAGGCTGCGATGTTTTAACCATTGATGCAACTGATAATGTCAAATTTGGTGAATCTAATAAGCACGCTTTAGAATTATCTGATAATGAACAAGCGTTATTTGATGAACTTCATAATCACTTTAATAAGATTTTAATATTAATTAATTCATCTAATATTTTTGAATGTGATAAATTCATGAATGATCCGCATGTTGCAGGCATTCTTTGGGTTGATCATATTGGCTATAATTGTAACAAAGTTATTACTGATATTTTATGTGGCAATGTAAATCCTTCTGGTCGTACAGTTGATACTTGGACTAGAGATTTTACAAAAGATCCATCATTCCAAAATTTCTCAGATAATAGGCATAATACTGGCGTTACTATTCCTAATCGTAATGGAAAGCAGTATCACCAATCGGCAGATACAATGTTCAACGCTGATGGTACACCAATGAGAGATTATGGTGCGGATAAAACTTATACAAATACAAGTAATCCTAACTATTTAGAAGACCCACAATATAAGGTTGTTAAAGGTGGTCTTAATGGAGTTAAGCCTGCTTCTTTTGTTTCTTATGAAGAGGGCATTTATAACGATTATCGTTATTATGAAACTCGTTACGCTGATATGGCAAAAGTGAATAAAGAAAATGCTGATACTTGGTATAATGGTGATTCTGGGGTAGTTTTCCCATTTGGTTATGGTTTAAGCTATACAACATTTAAACAAGAGATTGTTAGAGTTAATCCTCTAGCGGAAACTGTATTAGATAGAAATTCAGATTTAATTGAAGTATCAGTTAAAGTTACTAACACCGGTAATGTTGCTGGTAAAGACGCTGTCCAATTATATTGGAAAGCTCCTTATACTGCTGGTGGCATAGAAAAAGCTGACCATGTTTTATGCGCTTTTGATAAAACAGGCACAATAGAACCGGGTAAGAGTCAAACAGTCCATTTAACTTTCCACTTACAAGATGTTGCGGATTATGACTATAAAGACGCAAATAATAATGGACATGTTGGATATGAATT
The DNA here is from genome assembly GCA_024695405.1 of Bacilli bacterium. Taxonomy (GTDB): domain Bacteria; phylum Bacillota_I; class Bacilli_A; order RFN20; family CAG-826; genus RGIG9670. The sequence continues at coordinate 27,516 of JAILIF010000051.1, read as the reverse complement.
AGATGAAGGCAACTACGCTATTATGTGCATGAAGAATGCACATGAATCTTATGGTGAAGTGGCATTAAAAGTTAAAAACGGTGGTATTACTTATGATAAAGACCGTTATACTGGTAACAAAGTTATTAATAGATTTACAAATAGAGGTTTCTTCTCTTCAATGCCTGGAGAAAAAGACATTGAATTTACAGAGATGAGTCGTTCTAATTTTGAAACTACTTTCCCTCATTATCCTTCATTTGAAGATAGAAAAGTTAAAGAATGTAGTAGATATGAAGAAATTTTAACTACCCCATTTGATTTAGTTTCTTTCGAAGAAGGCAAAAATTATGATTTTCTTCCAAGTGAAGTTCATAAGAGTGAACAAGATGGTGCTAATTGGGTTCAAAAAGGTGAACATACAATTCAATTAAAAGAGATGGCTTCTTTAGATATTGATGATCCAAAATGGGAAGAATTTATTAATGAATTCTCATGGACAGAGTTAATGCGTTTTGTTGAAGAGCACAGAATGAGTTCTCCTAGTATGGAAAGTATTGGAAAAGAATCTTCATCTGAAGGTGATGGTGCACAAAAATTCTCCATTATGCCATGGGTGTGTCCGCCAATTGTTGCTGCCACATTTAATCCACGTCTCGCACATGAGCAAGGCGAATGCATTGGTATGGAATCACAAATAAGCGGTAAAGATGGATGGTGGGGACCAAATCTCAATTTACGCCGTTCACCATTTGGCGGTCGTAATTTATATTTTTATTCAGCAGATCCATTCTTAACCGGTCGTATTGCTTCACAAGTTGTTAAAGCAGCTACTGATAGAGGTGTCTATGCTTACGTTAGAAACTTTGCTCTTGCTGAACAAGAAAAGAATCGTGAAGGTTTAAGTACATTTGTTAACGAACAAGCACTACGTGAACTTTATTTAAAACCATTCCAAATGGTAGTAGAAGAAGGAAAAACAGTTGGTATTATGACTGCATATAATCGTATAGGTAATATGGAAGCCGCTGCTAATTATCCTTTATTAACTGAAGTATTACGTGAAGAATGGGGCTTTGATGGTTCACTTCTTTCAGACATGATTCATACTGGTAATTCTTCATATAATCATAAATGTTATGAAGATATTACATTTAGAGTTATGGCTGGTTGTAATTGCCAACAAGATTCAAATGGTTTTAAAGATGCAACAAAAGAATATGTTGTTTGGGTAGAAGACGTAAATAACGGTAAAGATGCGCCTGTTTGTGTTGGCAAAGAAAATCAAATTGCGTGGTCATTTTGGTATGCATGTAGAAAAGCGGTTAAAGAACATTTACATATGATTGTAAATTCAACTGCTATGCAACGTGGCTTAACTCAAGTAGTTGGAAAGACTAACTTAGATGTATTGATTAATGAAGATGTTTCTTTAAATGTTGCTGATGATCTTATTAATAAAAGTGATATCAAAGACGAAATAGTAAATGTTTTTGATAGTAGTAACAATAAGACACAAAAAATACTTAAGAGTGTTGATTCGTACGAAATTAATAATAGATGTACACTTCCTGAAGGAGTTTCGTTAAATAGAGAAACTGGCGTAATTTCTGGTAAATTCACTTATTCTCAATTAGCGAGAATTGATGTAATTGCTAATTTAACATTCACTGATGGGACTAGTGGTTGTGTTGCGTATCAGTATGTTATTGATGTTGTGCCTTATCGTGATATAGACATTGTAGAAGGAATTATTGATGATCCAATTATAGAAGAACCTAATAATAACAATAATAACGAAATAGTAGTAGAAAAAGGGTGTAACGGCTCTATTGGCGCTACAAGTATATTTGTTTCTTCCCTTGCTCTAGTTGGCATGTTATTAATGGTTTTAAGTAGAAAGAAATTTAAAAAGAAATAAATAATTAACATCAAAGGAGAACTTATGAAAGGATTTCTTAAAAGCGTAGTAACAGCATCGTCATTACTTGCTGTTATGGCACTTGTCGGGTGTGGTGAAACTAAAAGCAATGATATTACACCAAAACCTGAAAACAACAACGAAAGACCTGCAACGTTAACTGAAGAGACAGACGAAAGCATTATTAACGAATTAAAAGTAGTCAATGCAGAAGGCGTTTATGGTAACGTCTATTTAGCTGAATCTGTAGGTGATAAAAAGGTTTCGTGGTGGAGCTCAGATCCTAAAACAATTAGACCAAAATCATCTGGTATGGTTTCACCTGGTGAAGTTATAAGAGGAAACGAAGATAAGACAGTCGAATTAATCGCTACTATTGGTGAAGGAGAAACTGCTACTCAATACACTCAAAATGTCACTGTTAAGAAAGCACCAGCAGAAATAGAAGATGATGATTATGAAGCTTACTTATTCTGCCACTTTGTTGGTGAATCATATGGTAAGACAGAAAACAATGTAAAAATCGCTACAGGAGAACAAATGTTCTTTGCTCTAGCTGATGTTGGACAAGGATTAAAATTCAAAGATATGAATGGCTCTACAATGAGCGATCTTAAACCTGTTTTATCATCAACAGTTGGTGAAAGAGGAGTAAGAGATCCATATATTTGTCGTTCTCCTGAAGGAGATACATTCTATTTAATCGCTACTGATTTAAGTGTTTATACAAGAGGTGGTTGGGGAAATAATAATGGCTCTGGCAAATTTACAATTACTGGTAGTCACTGTATTACACTATGGGAATCGCATGATTTAGTTAACTGGACTGAAGGTAGATTAATTGAAGTTGCTAGAGAAGATGCTGGTATGGCATGGGCTCCTGAAATGATTTATAACGACGAAACAGGTGAATATGTTATTTTCTTCTCTTCTACAATTCTTACTGATTCAAAAGACGCTATTAAAGAAAGAGATTGTATCTATTACACAACAACTAGAGACTTTGTTCACTTCGGTGAAACAAAGAAATTCTTAAAGAATCAACCTTATCCAGAAGGGCAAGAAGATCCTCAAAAAGCACAGGATTCACCAGTTGCTATTAATAATAATGAAAGAAAGATTATTGATGCTTCTGTTATGAAGATTGGGGATTATTATTATTGCGCTGCTAAAGATGGTGATAACCATGAAAACAATGGTGGTATCTTAATTCAGAGAACACAAGACTTATTAGATATTGATTCTTGGGAAAAAGTAATGAACTTAGCAGATGTCGGATTCCAAGCAGAAGGTAGAAACGCTGATAATAAGTGTTTAGAAGGCCCTGAGTGGTTCTATTTAAATAAAGCTGATAGAAAAGACGAGAATCAAGAAGAAATCGGCTTAATGGCGGATTTCTACGCAAATACAAGTATTGGATATATTCCATGGACTACAACAGATATTGAAGATACAAAAAATGAAAACAATTCATGGAATAGATTAACTTCTTCTGAATTTAGTTGGGATAAACAAACTAAACGTCACGGAACAATTCTTAGAATTACCGCGGAAGAAGCAGAATTATTGAAAGATAATTTTCCAATAGCATAATAAATTTAGATTAACTTTAAAAGAAGGCCTTATGGCCTTTTCTTTTGGTAGAGAGTTTTAATTGAAAAAATCGTACGAAAAAATGTAAAATCGAACGATTTATTGTATAATGTATGCGACAAAGGAGAAAATTTATGACCATTACAGCGACTGAATTTAAAACAAATCTAGGCAAATACTTAGATAAAGTAGATTGCGAGGATATTTATATTAGTAAGAATGGGAAGATAATAGCTCAACTTACAAAACCAAATAATAATAAAATTTCGATTTTAAGAAAACTCGTTGGTGTTGCTGAGAAGACCGATTTTAACTCTTTGGATGATATTAGAGATGAAAGGCTTAAAAGACAATGAAAATTTTCGTTGATACAAATGTGATTATAGATATTCTCTTAAATAAGGCAAATTTTGTAGAAGATTCTCAAAAAGCATTAGAATTAGGGTTCGCAAATGGGGATAGAATGTATTTTTCTTCGTCCTCAGTTACTGATGTTTACTATTTGTTAAGAAAAGCTTTTCAAAGCAAAGAAAATGCATTGGATGCTATAAAAGACCTAGTGGTTTTATTTGATTTTGTTGAGGTAAATGAAGATTGCATTTTAAAAGCAATCGATTCTAAAATTTGTGATTTTGAAGACGCAGTTATCGATGCTGCAGCATCTAAAATTGAGGCAGATTATATTTTAACTAGAAATGTTGATGATTTTAAAAATTCGTTGAATTTGGTTATTAATCCAACGGATTTTATTAAATTGAGAGTATAAAAATAAATTTTTATTAATTTACTTTTTCTCTTCGAAAAGTGCTTTCATTGTAGGATTGTCTTTAGTTAACTTTTTTATTGAAAGATCTTGTGCCTTATCATTAGCGAGGCGTAGATTTCTTTCTGATCCAATTAAACTTTCTTTTACTTTTTGTAAATGGTCAATTGTTTTGTCAATTTCTTCAATTGCTTTGCTAAATTTTTCACTTGCTAAACGATAATTATTTCCGAATTTTTCTTGGAATTCTTGTAGCTCATTTTCAAAATTTGTTACATCAATATTTTGATTTTTCACTATAGCCAATTCTTTTTTATATTCTGCAGCATTAAGCGCAGCATTTCTTAATAAAGTAATAATTGGAATAAAACATTGAGGTCTAACAACATACATTTTGTTATATTGATAAGAAACGTCAGTTATTCCTCCATTATAGAGTTCGTTATCAGCTTCTAATAAAGAGACTAAAACAGCATATTCACAATTCTTTTCTTTTCTATCTTTATCTAATTCAGCAAAGAAGTGCTCATTTTTATGCTTTGTAGCAGTAGTGTCGTTTTCATTTTTCATTTCGAACATAATCGAAATAATTTCGACACCATTTTCGTCATATTCTCTATAAATGAAGTCACCTTTTGAACCTGTTCTTGAATCATTATCTTTTTCAAAATATGCATTCTTAAAAGCAGTTGGTCTTAAACGATTAAATTCAATTTGACAGTGCTGTTCAAGAGTTTCGCCGACCATCTTAGTGGACATTTTAGTCTTTAAGTCTTTATAGTAAGCGATTTGATCATCTTTTGCCTTAAGTTGAACAGCAAAAGATTCTTCTTTTGCCTTTAAAGCAAGAGTGGATTCTGAGTTGATATTTTTTATCTCGCCTTTAAGTCTAATTATTTCTTTTTCTTGTTCTGAAATTGCATCACGTACAGCGGAATCTTTTGAAGCTTTTAATCTTTCTATTTCTGATTTTAATTTTTCAATTTCGACTACCTTACTAGATGTAGCGTCAGTAACAGCTGCTTTCTTTTCAGCATATGTTGCTTTCAATTTGCCTTCTAATTCGAAAATCTTTTGATTTAAAGTATCTAAGGCACGTTGTTTATCTGCTTGGGCATTTGCTTCAGCTTTTAATAATTCTGCTTTAGATTTACTTTTAAAAACTTCTAATTTAGCGTTGAGCTGATCATTAAAATCTTCATCTCTAATTTGTTTAATTATTTCGTTATATTCATTAGCAGTTGGTGTGAATGTCGCTCCACATTTTGGGCATTTAATTTCCATTATTTTTTGCCTCCGATTAATTTAAATTAATATCCTCTAAGTTCTTTAAGCTTAGGTTCAATTTCTCTTTTATATTTTTCCATGGATTCCTTTATAACTTTAATAGCTTCTTCTTTACCAGTAACAACATCAACTGCGGTTTCTTTGCCTTCTAATGTTTTATAAACTGCAAAGAAGTGCTTAATTTCATCCATAATATGCTTAGGAATATCTTTGATATCGTTATACGGTGAATAAAAAGGATCATCTTCACAAACAGCGATGATTTTTTGATCAGGGAGATTGTTGTCAATCATGTTTAACATTCCTATTGGTTTGCATCTAACAAAAGTCATAGGAATAATAGCTTCACTAGTCAAAACTAGTACATCTAATGGATCATAATCATCAGCGTATGTTCTAGGTATAAAACCATAGTTTTGTGGGTAGTGGGTACTAGTAAAAAGAACACGGTCAAGTATTAATCGACCAGTCTCTTTATCTAATTCGTATTTGTTTTTAGAGCCTTTTGATATCTCAATTAGTGAAAGAAAGCTTTCAGGAGTAATTCTCTCCTTTTTAACGTCGTGCCATGGATTCATATAATAAAGCCTCGTTAAATAGTTTACCACAAAATATGATTTTGTAATATAATAAGCACAATGAGTTAACTTTGATTTTCAAGGTTAATAACTGGAGGAAACTTATGATTTCAAAAAAATTAGCAATTGAAGTATTGAACGTTTCCCTTTCTACTGGTGCGGATTATGCAGAGATCTTTTACGAAGATTCTCATACAAATAATGTATCTTTAGAAAATGGAAAGGTTGAAACATCTTCTTCCAATTCCTTAAATGGTGTTGGCTTACGTTTGCTTAAAGAAAATCAATGCATCTATGGTTATACAAATGATTTAACCAAAAAAGGTTTGCTTGCCTTAGCAAATTCTTTAAACAAATCTTTCAATGGTAAACAAATAGTCTTTGTTGATCATTTAGACAAGGTAAAAGCAAAAGAAAGAAGCAAGATTAAAACTGACTATGATACAGTTCCTCTTGAAGAAAAAATTGCATTATTAAAAGACGCCGATAATGAAATTCTTAAATTAAATGATCCTAGAATCGTTAGAAGAATTTGTTCATTAAACTGCTGGCATAGAGGCGTAGCAGTATTTAACTCAAAATCAAAATGGTTTAAGAGAGACAATCAATGGGCTACATATGGTGTCGCTGTTATTGCTACTGACGGCAAAGGATTTGAACAAGGCTTTGCCCGTAGAGGATGCCAAGATGATTTAACATTCTTTAGACAAGGTGATGCAGATATCGTTAAAAATGCAAATAAAGCAGCAAAAACTGCTCTTGCTATGTTAAGCGCTCCTGAATGCCCTGCAGGAAAAATGCCTGTTGTTATCGGCAATGGCTGGGGTGGTGTTTTATTCCATGAATCATGTGGTCCCCCATTAGAAGCTAGCGCAGTTGCTAAAGGATTATCTTTCTATAAGCCTGAACAAGTAGGTACTCAAATAGCTTCTAAGATTGTTTCTGCTGTTGATGACTCAACAATTCCTTATGGTTGGGGATCAATTGATATTGACGATGAAGGCAATCCAGGTGAAAAGAGAGTTTTAATTAAAAACGGTATCTTAAAAGAATTCATGGTCGATGACTTTAACGGTCGTAGAATGAACGCAAAAGGTAATGGTGCTTGCCGTAGACAAAATTATAGATATATTCCAACATCACGTATGTCCAATACATACATTTGTGCTGGTAAATCTACTCGTGAAGAAATCATTAAGGCTACTAAATTAGGCTTATATGCTGTTGCTTTTGGCGGTGGACAAGTAGATCCAAGCACTGGTGAATTTAACTTTGGTTGTAGCGAAGCTTACATCATTAGAGATGGTAAAGTCTGTGAAATGGTTAAAGGTGCTACATTAATTGGTAAGGGCTTTGAAATCCTTAAGAATATCGATATGGTCGCAAATGACTTAGACTTAGCAGAAGGCTTCTGCGGCGCTGCTAGTGGTAGAGTTTATACATCTGTTGGTCAACCAACTATTAGAGTTAAAGAATGCACTGTAGGTGGCAGAGGAGGAGAATTAAAGTAATATGGGAAAATATGATAAGTTCTTTGCTTCGGCTAAAGAAGCAGGCATTAAAGAAATCGAATTATATATTGGCGAAGCTCACGAAGTTGAAGTTGAATTATTCCACGGAGAGATCGCTAACTACTCAGATAATAACGGTATGACTGTTGTTGCTCGTGGCATTTTCTCTAATGGTAAATGCGGTGCTGCTTCATGTGATACATGGAATAAAGAAAAAGCTAAATACTTAATTGATGAAATCGTTAAAAACGCTAAAGTCATTGAAAATGAAGATCCAGTTTTCATTTTCAAAGGCAGTGATAAATATCACAAAATCAATACATACAATAAAGCATTAGATGAAGTCCCAATGGAAACTAAGATTGCTAAAATGAAAGAATTAGAAAAAGCAATCAAAGCAGAAGATAAGAGAGTTAGCGAAGTAGGTGCTACTTTCTTCTCACAATCTAATTCAAAACATACATTAGTTAACTCAAATGGTTTAAATCTTGTTCAAAAAAGCAATTACTACTACTATGGCGCAGAAGTTATTGCATCCGATAATGGACAAACTAAATCTGGTTTCGAAATTTTCTTTGAAAATGATTTCAGTAAATTTGATGTTAAAGCACTCGCTAAGAAGTGCGCAGAATCTGCAACTTCTCAACTAGGTGGCATTTCATGTGCTCCTATTAAATGCAAAGCAGTTTTAGATCATGACGCAGTTATTTCATTATTAAATGTTTATATTGGTCATGCTGATGCTGAACAAGTTCAAAAGAAATCTTCACTTTTTGCTGGAAAAATTGGTGAACAAATCGCTTCAAAGAAATTAACAATTGAAGATAAACCATTATCAAAGAACCCATTTGCTAGATGGTTTGATGATGAAGGTGTTGCTACTTATAACAAACCAATTATCGAAAAAGGTGTTTTAAAAACATTTTTATATAACTTAACTACTGCAGCTAAAGATGGCGTTACAACAACTGCTAACGCTCAAGGTGCAGGTAGCAAAAAGTCAACTGGTCCTTTCTTCTTGACTGTTAAGCCAGGTAAGAAATCCTTACATGAATTATTTGCTGAAGTTGGTGATGGTGTTTACATCACTGGCGTTACTGGATTACATAGTGGTATGAATCCACAATCTGGTGACTTCTCTCTTCAAGCAAGTGGATTTGAAATTAAAAATGGTAAAAAAGGAAAACCATTTGATTTAATTACAGCATCTGGAAACCTTTTGGAAGTTTTCAAAGATGTACAAGAAGTTGGCAATGACGTTAAGGTATCTCCTAACGGAACTGCTGCTCCATCTTTAATCATTAAGAAGATTGGTGTATCTGGACAATAATTATGAAACTAAAGAAATTTATATTAATGTCTCTTTTAGTTATGCCGTTGGGTATGACTATTATGGGATGTGACGAAGAAGCCTCTACAGAAACCCCTGCAGAAAGCAATGAACACACCAAACATATTTGGTCTAAAAAGTATGCTTTTGATAATGATAATCACTGGTTAACTTGTAGTGGATGTGATGAAAAAAATTTATTCGGTCCTCATGTTTGGAATTTTGAGAAATTGATTAAAGATCCTACTCCAAGTGAAGAGGGTTATAAACAATTTAAGTGTGTCATTTGTGGTGCTACAAAAACAGAATCTTTCCCTTATGCAGAAGAAAATAACAATAATAATGGAAACGATGACGATAATAACAACAATGGAAACGGCGGAACTACAACAACCGAAGTTGATGGTTATGTAATGGTAGATTCTATTGATGACACAGATAACTTATATATCGTTTCTTCTGCTGATGGCTTATCTTACAACGCTATGACTGCAGAAATTAAGAGTGAAGATTTACCTTGGTATCTTTGCTTTGCAGTTACAGACTATTCATTAGACAAAACTGACTTTGTTCAAATGGAAGAGAATGGTGAAGAGTTTAAATTCACAAAACAAAATGACGGCTCTTACACAATCCAAGCGAAAAATAATAATTATGTTTATAGCTATGTTGATGGAACTCACTATTCTATCGGCTTATGTGATTCTACAACAGCTCCAAAAAGCGGATCTGTTTATTGGGAAATCACTAAAGAAGAAAAAGGTTTTATATTCAAAGGCAAAACAACAAATGTTTATTTACAACAATATTTATCATTCTGTGGTAATAAATCAAAGCCAGGATTCCCTATCTATTTGTTTGAAAAAGGAAAAGTCACTGTTAATGATAATGGTGGAAATGGTGGCGATGGTAATGATGCATTTACAGGCACAATTGCTGAAGATTCACGTTGGAACTTAAACTTTAATGAATATGGTTATACTTTCAGAGATACTTTGGCTACTTTAATGAGAGCAAAAGTTAAAACTACAACTACTTATTCTGCATGCTTAAACATTGGCATGAGTGCAGCAGCTAAGGATGATGGATATGTTCCTTTCTATCATAATACTGTATATCCTAAGAAGGATTCTAACAGAGAACATACTTGGCCAAATTCACGTGGTGGTGGTAGTAATGCTGGTGGATCTGAAATTGAAAAAGACCCATACATGGTTCGCCCTACATTAGTAAAAGATAACTCTGATAGAGGTAATAAATTCTATGGATTAGGTAGTAATGAGTGGGATCCAGCTTCATGTGGCTTTGAAGGCGCTAGAGGTGAATCTGCACGTGTCATTTTCTATGTTGCTACTAAATTTGGCAAAACTCATGGATTAACTTTATCAAACAACCCAGGTGATTCTTCAAGTAAGAAAACAATGGGCACTTTAAAAACTTTAATTGAGTGGAATAGAAAATATCCTGTTACAGATATGGAAAAACAAATTAATAATAATTTGGAAAAAGCAGGATTTGGTAGAAACCCATTCGTTGATCACCCTGAATACGCTGAATTCATTTGGACTACTAGTGGTGTTCAGACTGCTGTACCAAATATTGATGTTGGCGGAAGTGGTTCCGGAGGTGGTTCTGGTAGCGGTTCTGGAACAGGGCAAGATGTTCCACCAACACCAGCTTATGAATATAGTTTAGTAACTGACTTAAATGCTTTAGATGGCCAATCTGCATTTATTGTCCATGAAGGTAAAGCTTTAACTAGTGTTAACGGAAATGCATCAAGGCCTTGGTATTTCAACGCTGTTGATGCTGATATTAGTTCTGACAAAACAGGTTTAAATGTTTCTGGAGCTCAAAAGTTTACGTTCACAAAAGTATCTGATGGCGTATTCACAATGAAAACTCCTGAAAATAAATACTTATATTCCTATATTGATGGGACTCATTATTCTATTGGATTAAAAGCCGATGCAACAGATATTAATTTTACTATCGAAGCATTAAGCGATGGATATACAATTAAAGGCACAAATACTAACGTTTATATCAAACTTGGTAGCCCTTCTTTCCAAGGCACAAATACTAAGCCAACTAACCCGATTTATTTATATAAATAATGGTTGCCTTTAAAGGTCAAGTAGACTAATATATTTAAAGTATGGAAAGAGAAGTTATCTTATCTAGCGAAGAGATTAAAACAATCTGCAAGGATATTGCCGCTAAATTAGACAACCGCTTCACACAAGATAATATAAAAGCACCTATCGTAATTGGAGTCTTAAAAGGTTCTCTCAATTTTATGATGGATTTAGTTAGAGAGATTAAAACTGAAATTATGACTGACTATATTCAAGTCTCTTCATATGCAGGTACTAACTCTACTGGTGCAGTTATTTTAAAGAAGGATTTATCTCTTGATATTACTGATAGAACTATTGTTATTGTAGAAGATGTTATTGATACTGGTTTAACAATGCAATATTTAACTGGTTATCTTCAAGAAAAACATAACCCAAAAGATATTATTATTGTTTCTTTATTTGATAAATTATATCTTCGCAAAACAGACTTACATGTCGACTATACAGGAAAAGTTCTCACCGAGAACAAATTCTTAGTTGGTTATGGTCTTGATTACAATGAATTATCAAGAAATACTCCATATGTATACGTTGCTACACCTGAAGATGTTAATCATTGGAATAAATTATTAGAGGAAATTAAATAGGGCTTTAAGGTCCTATTTTTTTATAAAAAAGAGGAAAAAGAAGGAGAGAATTATATGGATATATCAAAGTACAAAAACGTAAAAGTATTAAACCATCCACTCTTAACACACAAGATTACAAAGTTAAGAAACGTTAAAACAAAAACAAATGATTTCAGACAATTAGTTAAAGAAATTGCTGTTATTGAAGGCTATGAAACACTTAGAGATGTTCCTATGCACATGAAAGAAATTGAAACACCAGTTGAAAAGACTGTCCAACCAGTAATTAGTCCTTCCAACTTATGTTTCGTCCCAATCCTTAGAGCTGGCTTAGGTATGGCTGACGGCATGCTTGAACTTGTTCCAGGCGCTAGATGTGGACATATTGGCTTATATAGAGATGAAGTCACTCATGAACCACATGAATATTACTGCAAATTACCAGATGATATTGCTAGCATGAAAGTCTACGTTATTGACCCAATGCTCGCTACTGGTGGATCTGCTATTGATGCAATCAAAATGCTTAAGAAACATGGTGTTGAACATGTTGATGCATTTATTTGTATCATTGCTGCACCAGAAGGTGTTAAAGCTTTCTGCGAAGCATTCCCAGATACTCCACTCATCATTGGTGCTTTAGATAGACAACTTAACGAAAATGCTTACATTTGCCCAGGCTTAGGTGATTGTGGTGATAGAATTTTCGGAACTGTCAAAAAGTAGTTATATAATAAATATATAGAAAAGAATTTAATCGTACATAAACTGATATCGGAGGTTATATATGTATAATAGATTAAAGATTATTTCATTATCCGCTAACACTGAACTCGCTAAAGAAGTAGCAGGTTTATTAGGGGTTAATGTAACAAAAAGTGATTTGATTCATTTTGCTGATGGAGAAGTTTTATTCCAAGGTACTGAATCATTCCGTGGTGATAATGTTTATATCATCCAATCTACATGCGCACCTGTTAATGAAAGATTAATGGAATTACTCGTATGTATTGATGCATGTAAGAGAGCTAGCGCTAGAAGTATTACTTGTATAGTTCCTTATTTTGGATATGCAAGACAAGATAGAAAAGCAAAACCAAGACAACCTATTACTGCAAAGCTTGTTGCAGATATGTTGACTGTCGCTGGTGCAGATAGAGTTGTCTGTGTTGACTTACACTCATTACAATTAACTGGATTCTTTGATATTCCTGTAGATAACATCTCAGCTTTACCATTAATCCATGCTTATTTTAAAGATAGAGATCCAGCAACAACAGTATGTGTTTCTCCTGACCATGGTGGTGTTGTTAGAACTACAAAATTAGCAGAAAGACTTAATTGTCCAATCGCAATTATTGATAAACGTAGACCTGAACCAAACAAAGCAGAAATTACTGCTATTGTCGGTGATATCGAAGGAAAAGATTGTATCATCGTTGATGATATCGTAGATACTGCTGGTACATTATGTGCTGCAGCTAACAAATTAATTGAATTAGGTGCTAAGAGTGTTGAAGCTGTTATTTCTCATGGTGTTTTGTCTAAAGACGCTGTTAAGAAAATTGAAGCTTCTCAATTAAGAAAATTAGTTATCACTGATTCAATTCCTCTTCCTGATATTAAAAAGAGTAGCAAGATTGATGTTATGTCGCTTGCTCCATTATTAAAAGAAACAATTGCTTCATTAGAAGAAGGTAGATCATTATCTGATACTTTCCAATCTTTTGAAGATAAAATTGTTGGATAATTATTTAAATATCTCAGAAAGACCTTTCTTCCCAGTTTCACGATACTCGGAAGAGAGGTCTTTTCCAGTTTCGTACATTGTTTTTAAAGAGTCATCAAATGTAACTTTGTTATTAGTAGAAGGAATTAACGTTGCTAATTTAGCAGCGTTTTTAGCTTTTAAAGCATATACAGCGCATCTTTCAATGCATGGAATTTGTACATAACCTTGAACTGGATCACACGTTAAACCTAAAGAGTGTTCGAGCGCTATTTCAGCTGCTCTAGCAATTTGCTCATTATTAAGTCCTTTAATAGAAGCAATTGCAGCTGCACCCATTGCACATGCTACTCCAATTTCAGCTTGGCATCCTGCTTCAGCACCTGAGATAGATGCGTTTGTTTTGGCAAGCATTCCAATTAAACCCGCAATCATTAATGATTCAATAATGGATTTTTCTGAATAATTCTTTTTTCTAAAATATCCTAGAATACCACCAAATACCCCTGCAGAACCGCATGTTGGTGCAATAACAATTAAGTTACCGGATGCATTTTCTTCAGCAACAGCAAAAGCGGAAATAGCCATTATTTCAGCCGGATCATCGTTTTTCAAATTAGCCAACATTTCTTTAGCTTTTCTTTGCACTTTTAAAGGGCCAGGAAGATATCCTTCTTTGGATAATCCTGAATCAATAGAAGCGAGAATATGATCTTTACAGGATTTTAAATAATCGAAAAGATTTTTATCTTCGTGTTTTTTAACGTATTCGACTAATGAAATATTTTCTTTATCACAGTAGTGGAGAATTTCCTTTAAAGAGTTTTGAGAATACACTTCTTGTAAATGGTCTTTGAAGTTTTCTTTTGTGACAATAGTTCCTCCGCCAATCGAAATAATAGTTTCAGTAGTAGTACCTTTATTGGTAGTTACTTCAAATTGCATTGTATTAGGATGTTTTGTTTCAGTTTTAGTATCAAATATTATTTTGTGGTCAATATTTTTAAGTTTTAAATCAATAATATAATCTGTTAAGTGACCTTTACCGGTTAACGCAAGAGAACCATATAATGTAACTTTGATAGATTTGATATTCTCATATTGCTTTAAAATATACTCACAAGCATTTGCAGGACCCATTGTGTGTGAACTGCTTGGTCCATGTCCAATAACAAAGATTTCTTTTATAGATCTCATAACAATAAATCCTTTATATCTTGAAGAGAATTAATCTCAACATTTTTAGTTTGATAATATAGCGTTTTGAATATTTTGTCTGTTAAATCCTTTTCAGATTGATACCAAGTCTCATCTGAACCTTCAAGTTGTTCTTTGACTAATTCAAGCAAATATCTTCTTCTCATTTGCTTTAATGAAGTCTCTAACCAATAATCAATTTTGATGTTATTTTCTTTTTCTATTTCGCTTAGTTTTAAATAGTATTCTAATCCATCTTCAGGAGTGAACCATAAATCCGCAAAAATATAATCATATTTGTTATAGTGCTTAATAAAATTAATAGCGTCATCTTCAATAATGGTAATTTTTGCTTTTTCTTTAAATAATGGTAGTAAATGTTTTTTAAATAACGCTATATTTTCTTTGTTTCTTTCAACTATTGTTAATGAAGTAACGCTCTTTTTAATAGACATCATATACGAGATATAACCCATTCCTAAACCAAGAACTAGAACTCTTCCTTTAGCTTTTTCAATACAAGAAGCCATGGTGTTAATTTCATTAGGGTTTAAACTCATCCATAAGTTTTTGCCTTCGAATAACGCTAAGTATGAAAAAGGCTTATCAAAATAACCAACGTTAGATATTTCTTTATAATCATCTACAACACTAATTTCATACAACGCAAATAACTGATATGGTTCATAAGCAATTTTCTTTAAAGAATATTTGCCGAAAGTACAATGGATTTTATCCAATAATCTTGTGTATTCATTAATATAATTAGATGGATCACATTTGGTGATAGTTACTTGATAATTAAATGCTTCTCTAAATTCCTTGGACTCTATTTCAAAGTTATTTAGGATTTGTTTTTTGATGGACTCTTTTTCACACTCTGAAGCATTGTTTTTTATTTCGCTTATATCTATAAAATCTGTGTATGCAAATGCTGTTAATAAAAGATTAGAAATTTCAATATTATCATCCTTAATCTTTAAAAGATTATAGAATTTTTCATTATCATTTTTATTAAGATTAATTTTCATACGTAATTAATTATATTATTTAATTAATTTTTGTGATAGATTAATATGCATGAAACGTTCAGTTGGGGAATCATTATTATTTAGCGCAGCCCTTATTCTTATTATTATGGCTCCTGGTTTTTTAGGAGGCCTAGAATCAATACAGCAAGAATGTGGTTTATTGATTATTAATGCTTTGCTTTTTTTGTTAATATTTTATTCAAAAAACCGTGAAGGCGCTTTTAGAAAAGAAGCTCAAGAACCAAATAAGAAAAATATAATTGTACTCATTCCTGTTTTTGCTATTTTCGGAATAATGCTTCTTCTTTGCATTTTGAGTGGCTTTCTAGATGCTTTACGCGGAGTATTTGGCTTTGTTTTTTATGGAGATCTTTCTTTAGGAACGTTCCTTACATTGCTTCGTATTATATTAAGTGTTTTGATAGAAGAAATGATATTTAGAATGTCGTTCTTTAATATGATTGGAGTTCAAAATAGAGCATTAAGAGTAGTGATTTCTGCTGTTGTATTTGCGGTTTTCGATATCTTGTTGCTTCTCCAAAGAGATATGACATTTGAATATGTTTTATATAGTATGATTATTTCGTTTTTATTAGGAATAATCTTAGGGGCAATTATGGAATATGGACATTGTGTCTATATTTGCATGTTATTACATTTTGTTTTTAGATTTGCCTTTTGGGATAGCCAAGTACTTATCGCAATGCTTGCTTGGTCTGGAGGTACATTCTTTATTAATCCATTAATATGGCTTACCATTTGTTGCGCATATTTAATTGTCTTATACTTTACATATTTTAGAAAGAAGGAATACGGTAGTTATGTTTAATAGTTTTCCTACCTGGTTGGTATTTTTGATTTACGCTGTTTTAGCGGCTGGGATTGTTTTCTTTTCTAAGAAACTTGCTGATTATGTTGATGCATTAGACAAGAAGACAAAGATCAGTGGTGCATTTATTGGAGCAGTTTTACTAGCTGCTGTTACATCGTTGCCAGAATTATTTACTTCTATAAGTGCTACATTATTAATCCCTGGTGGTGAAGGTGCAGGGCTTGTAGTTGGCAATATTTTAGGAAGCAACTTATTCAATCTTGCTATTGTTGGCTTTGCTTTAATTTTATTCTTTAGATTATTTGCAAAAAGCAAGATTGAATATAAAACTCAATATATTGTAATTGTTGCTTGTTTAATTATTTATGCGATTATTGCTTATGGAATTATAGCTCCAACTGGTGCACAGCCTATCTTTGGTCCAATCAATATAATCGCAATCTTAATCTTTATTGTGTATGGCATTGCTATTTTCTTACAACCTAAAAACAAAGGTGAAGAGGAAGAAGAAAAAGTTGATCCAATGCCAAATGTAAGTGTTAAACAAGTAATCATTAGATTTTCAATCTTTGCGGTTTTATTAGTGGCTACTTCAATTTTCATTACATATGCTACAGATGCAATTAGTGAACAAGTATTTGAAGGTAATGATACTATTGCAGGTGCTATTTTCTTAGCTATTGCAACATCACTTCCAGAACTTACTTCTACATTTGTTTTATGTAAGAAAGGTAACTTTAATGCTGCTATGGGAGATATTACAGGATCTTGCTTATTCAATTTCTTAATTATTGGATTAGCAGAATTAATGTCTTTCTATGGTTCACTCCTTGGGGGATATACAGGAGCAAAAGACAATTTAAGTGCCATTATCATGTTAATTTGTACAGTAGTGGTATTAATTGTTTTATTAGTTATTCTTCTTATTAACCACAATGCTCAAAAGAAAGAGAAAAAGGATAGTAAGCTTAGATACGCAATCTTTGCGGCATCTGGCGTTATTATCACTGCTGGTTATATTGTGTTTTTAATTCTTTCTAATATTTAATTATGAAAATCTATAAATCTATTAAATTCTTTTTATTTGTTGCATTAGGTATTTCCATCTTTTTCTTGATGGACACTTATTTAGAACATCTTAGATTCTTTATTGGTGGTCTTATCACTTTATATGGTTTAGATGGATTTATTGAATGGCTATTAGAAAAAGATAACCATGAGAAAATACGTTTTATCTTTAAAGCTGCTGTTCAGTTGATACTTGGCATATGCACATTAGCTTTATTTAAGAATATGGAAACCATTTGTGTTATATGGGCTGTATGGGCAATCATGAGAGAATCAGATGAAATTGCTGAATACTATGAATTATTTAAAGAAAGAATCCCTTGTTTATTAGGGTTTGCTGAATCAGTTGTTGCAATAGTGTTATCTATTACATTAATCATGGAACCAGGTGAACATCACGCAAAGATTCATATGTATTTATTGATAGTGGAATTATTATCTACTGTTATATTCCCACCACTTAGATGCGCATATGTTAAATTCTTTATGAAATCTAAACATAAAGAGTAAAAGTAAATTATTGAATTTCAAAGCAGGCAAAGTCCTGCTTTTTATGTGCAAAATTATTTAGTTTAGATGGACATTTTTATATGATAATTATGTGCAGGTGAATATTATGCGTAGAGTAAACATTACTGAATTTAGAAATAATATCTTTCATTATTTCGAATTATGCACTAAAGAAGATATCTGTGTAACTAAAAATGGAAAAGTTATTGGCGTTTTATCTAATCCAGACGATTCCTATTTCAAAGCGCTTTTTAGGCTTTCGGGTTGCCTAAAAAATGGAGATAATGGAAGTGAATATAAAGAAATTATTGGCGAAGAAATAATGAAAAAATGCGGATATTAGTAGATACAAATGTATATCTGAATTTTATGCTTCAAAAGAAAACTTGTTAGATTTCATTGTGACTAATAATAAAAAACATTTTTAAGATGGGGGTATTCCAGCCTTTTCTCCTGAAGAAATCGTTTTGTTATCATAAATATGCAAGACATAGCTTAATCAATATGAAGAAAAATAATCATGCAAAATTTGGTTATTTTTTTATTTAGATATTTTTATAATACATAGTATTATTATTTTTAGCACTCCTCTTGACAGACTGCTAAAATGGTGTACAATATAGGTGTTAGCAGTCAAAGAGTGTGAGTGCTAAAAAACATAATTAGGAGGTAAAAATTATGAGAAATTATGTTTCAACCTATGATCCTTTCTTTGATTTATTCTTCCGTGGCACTGAAAGAAATAATCACAATTACATCATGGATACAGATGTCCTTGATAAGAAAGATAAATATGAAATGAGAATTAACGTTGGTAACGCAAAGAAAGAGGATATTAAGTTATCTCTTGAAAATGGTTACCTAACAGTTAATATCACAACTTCACAAGACACTGATGAGAAAGAAGAATATATCTTCAGAGAGAGAACAACTTCTCATCATGCAAGAAGCTACTATCTTGGTGATTCTGTCACAATGAAAGATGTATCCGCAAAGTTAGAAAACGATGTTCTTTACATCTACATTAGAAAAATTAGTGAAGAAGAAGCAAATAAAGATAAGTACATTCAAATCCAATAAATTATTGATAAAATAATTAATGGTGGCCCCCTTAATTGGGGGCTAATTTATGAGGTAATAACAAATGAAAGAAGTAAAACAATTTCAAACAGAGAGTAAAGAATTATTAAACTTAATGATTAACTCTATTTACTCAAATTCAGAAGTATTCTTAAGAGAATTATTAAGTAACGCTAGTGATGCAATCGATAAATATAAATATCTCTCTTTATCTAGTAATGGCAAAATGCCTATCTTAGAAGGAGATATTCATATTTCAGTAGATAAGAAAGCTAAGACAATTACCATTTCCGATAATGGTGTTGGTATGTCGAAAGATGACTTAATCAATAACTTAGGCACAATTGCTAAATCTGGTTCTAAAGACTTCATGAGTAAAATCAAAGAAGCTAAAGAAAAGAAAGATTTAAATATCATTGGTCAATTCGGTGTTGGTTTCTATAGTGCATTTATTGTTGCTAATAAAGTAGAAGTGGAAACTAAAGCTTTTGATCAACCTGGCTATAGATTTGTATCAGAAGGCGAAGATTCTTACTCAATTGAAGAAATTGATAAAGATACACAAGGTACTTCTATAACGCTTTTCTTAAAGAAGAATGTTGATGATGTTAAATATGACGAATTCTTAGAAGAGTGGAAAATTAAATCATTAGTTAAAAAATATTCTGATTATATCAGGTATCCGATTAAGATGATGGTCTCTAAGAGTAGACCTGTTCTAGACAAAGACGGCAAAGAAATAGAGGGTAAGAGAGAAGAGTATTTTGAGGAAGAGACTCTTAACTCTATGATTCCTTTATGGAAGAAGAACAAAGCTGAAGTTAAAGATGAGGAATTAAATGACTTTTACAAATCTAAATTCAACGATTATGAAGATCCTCTAGTTTCTTTGTTCGTCAATGTTGATGGAAAAATTACTTACGATGCTTTGTTATATATCCCTAGCCACGCTCCATATGATTTATATTCAGATTCATATGAAAAAGGCTTACAACTATACTCCAAAGGTGTATTCATTAAAGATAAATGTAAAGAACTTGTCCCTGATTATTTAAAGTTTGTTAAAGGATTAGTGGATTCTCCAAGTTTCTCTTTAAACATTTCTAGAGAAATGCTTCAACAATCTCCATATTTAAGCAAAATTAGTGAGAATGTAGAAAAGAAGATTATCGATAAACTTAAAGGTATTAAAAACACTGACTTTGATAAATATGTTAAGTTCTGGAATGCATTTGGGGAACATATCAAGTTTGGTATTTATTCCTCTTATGGCACTAAGAAAGAACTCTTAGAAGACACATTGATCTATCATTCATTATTAAATGAAGATAAATATATCTCTTTAAAAGAATACAAAGAGAAGATGGGTAAAGATCAAAAATATATCTATTATGTTTCAGGTGAATCGTTAGATGCGATTAAGATGTTACCTCAAATTGAAAAGTATAAAAAAGATGGTGTAGATGTCTTATTACTTGATCAAAAGATTGATGAATTCGCGATAATGATGATGCGTGAATATGATAAGACTGAATTTAAGTCAATCTCTGATGAGAAAGCTAATGAATTAAGTGAAGAAGAACAAAAGAAGATTGATGATACAACCGCTGATAGTAAGCGCTTATTAGATACATTAAAAGAGGCGCTTAAAGATGAAGTTGATGATGTAGTTATTTCTTCTAAGCTAGTTGATTCACCAGTATGTATTTCTACAAAAGACGGTATGTCTCTTGAAATGGAAAAGACACTTAATGAACAACCTGGTAGTGAAGGCGAAGCTAAATCAGTTAAGGTTCTCGAACTTAACCCTGAACATGACTTATTCAAATCATTTGTATCTATTCAAACAGACGATGACTTAGTTAAGAAATATGCATCTATCTTGCTTGATGAAGCAATGCTTCTTGAAGGCAGAGACGTAAAAGATAGGGCATCATTCGTTAAAAAGATGAATGAATTACTTGTAATTGCACTTAAGAAATAAATATTAAAAAAGAACCTCAATAATTAACGAAAATCCAAATTTTATTGATTGGAATAGTTTCTATTTGAGGTTCTTTTTTCGCATTATAATTTCTTTTAATTTAAAAAAATAGTATTAAGATAAAAATAGCTACAAGGGGGAAAGTACAATATGAGAAAAAACAAAATTTTATTGCCGATAGTCGGTGCTTTTTTGATGTGCGTTTCTGGATGCGATAATATCAAGGATTATAACATTATTCCGCCTACTAAATGTGAACATTTTTACTTATACAATGTTGTAGATGATACTTATCATAACCAGGTCTGCCCTAAATGTGGAGAAGTTAAGATTGATTCTAAAGAAAAGCATAATATTGATGAGGAAACACATAAGTGTAAAATTTGCTCATTTAAAGAGAAAGCTAATGTAGAACCTGTTGAGCGTACAAAACATGTTTGGGGAGAGTTAGAAGTGACTACACCTGCAACTTGCCTTGAAAAAGGAGTTTCTCAATACACTTGTACAATTTGTGGAGATAAGAAAATTAAAAATGTTAAAGCTTTAGGACATGATTATATCGATAGTGTAGGTATATCACCAACTTGTTATGAAAGCGGTTACGTAGAACAAATTTGCTCACGTTGTGGTGATAAGAGATATGTTGACATCGCTCCATTAGGACATGATTGGGTTGATGATGAGAGAACTGGCACTGCAGCAACATGTACTCAATCAGGTGTAAAATATCAACACTGTTTACGTTGTGATGCTGTACAAGAAATCGTGGTAGATGCATTTGATCATGACTTCAGTGATTGGACTCCTGTTGAAGGTTTAGAACCAGCATGTGAAGCAAGTGGTGCTGAAAAACGTATTTGCAGAATTTGTTATAAAGAAGAAATTCGCGAAGTAGCTCCTTTAGGACATGATTTCGAGATTGTTTCTGGCGATGTTACGACTTCAAGTATAGTTCGCGTTTATGCTTGTGAGAGATGTGGGGAAACTGCTTTAGGTTTTAAAGCAACAGATGTAACCAATGAATCAAAAACTCATTTATCTGTTGATGAATATGAAGGTGTTTCATTCTGGGGTCGTCCAATCGGAAACGCAATGAGATTAGATGCTGAAGGATGTTCTATCAATAAGAAAGTAAACGAAGTTGTTTATTGTAGTACTGAAACAGGAGACTTTTTCGAATATGAGTTTGAACTAAATGCAGAACAGGCAGCATTATTATCTACTTGTAGATTATATTGTGATGCGAAACCAGCTAATTTCTTAAGTGGTGACTTCTGGGCGTATAGTAACAGTTCTGACGATTGGACTCCTGGTTATTATATTGATGGTAGTGATGAACACGTTGAGCATGATGAATTCGGTAATCCAGTAATGGTTTATGACCATGCAAAAGCTGTAGGTTCTGCTGCAGGTGACGAATTAGAAACTATGGTTCCAATGGGCAAACGTATCACTGATTATAGATATATTCTTTACGTCGATGGAGAAGTAAAAGATTTTGATTCTAGTACAAAAGTACCTGTCGAAGGTAGTGTCGCTAATCCAATTAGAAAAGAATACGTCATGCCGTACACTTTCCACTTACATGAAGGCATGAATAGTATCCGTTTATGTATGGCTGGTGGTTTTAGATCAACATTTTACAATTTCACATTTAGGCCATGCTAATGTTGAATTACTAAAATAGATAATGAGAAGGCTGGCTTCATACCAGTTTTCTTTTACTTTAAAACACATTTGACTAAATCATTTGCATTAGTATTATCTAATAGTGTGATAGTTGTTAATTTCTTTCCTAAATTATTTAAAGAAGTACCTAGAGAATAAACTGTTTCATCGATAATTAAGAATCTATCATGAAAAGATTTGTTTTCAATAATCGTGGTGTTAATGAATTCATCTTTGAATCTTTTTATTGTTCGCTGAGTAAATCTATTAGTTTTATGAGTGATTAACGTAATATCTGTATTTCTATTAACATTGACGAAGAATTCTAGCGAACTATCATTTAAATATCCATCTATGATAATAATTTTCTTTTCTGCCGAACGTAATAGCGCATTTATATAAACAAAAGCAGTGTAGATTTGATGTTCTACCAAGACTTTTTCATTTGGATTAAATATCTCTATTTGTTTTCTTAAATCTTTAACTTCATGTTTTAAAGAATTTACTTCTTCACATAGATTTAAATAATTTTCTTTAGTTATTACAGTTCTATTACTATCTATCATGTAGCCTTTAATTAAAAAATCTTTTAAAATCTCATTTGCCCAACGTCTAAAAATAATACCATTTCTAGATTTTACTCTATAGCCAACAGAGATAACCATTTCTAAATTGTAAAGTTTGGTTTTTCTTGTTTTACCATCTGGACCAAGTACCAAGGATTCCTTTGTAGTTGAAAGATCTAGTTCCCCTTCGCTTATCACATTCCTCGTATGCAAGCTAATATTGTTTTTTGTTGTTTGGAAAAGTACCGACATTTCTAATTGGCTTAACCACACTGTATTTTCTGTGGGAGAAACATTTACATCTAATTCGATGCCATCATTTCTAAACTTGATAATTTCGTAATTGTTTGTAAAAATACCTCTTACTTATATAGAGGGGTGATTTTTCAAATGATGACAAAAATAATTAAAAAAGTCTAAAGACCACAAAGAAATAATATGTCTTATAGATAACTTTGATACGCCAGGAGGCGTTATAAAAAATAATTAAATTTTGTGTTGTTTTTTAAAAATAATATCTTTATTATATATTGCGTGTGTAAATTCACATGGTCCGGTTCGGACGCTTTTTTAAGAAGGAAAGTGATACACCGGGAAATGTGTGCATACAAATTAAAATAGTTATTGAAAGGAGCATTTATGCCAACAATTAACCAATTGGTCCGTGCTGGAAGAACTAACAAGTCATGGAAATCAAAATCCCCAGCTTTAGGACAAAGATGGAACTCTTTAAAGAAAAAAGAGACTGATCAACCTGCTGCACAAAAACGTGGCGTTTGTACTCGTGTTGGTACTATGACACCTAAGAAACCTAACTCAGCTTTAAGAAAATACGCTCGTGTTAGATTATCAAACGGATACGAAGTTACAGCTTACATCGGTGGTGAAGGCCATAACTTACAAGAACATAGTACTGTCATGATCCGTGGCGGCAGAGTTAAAGATTTACCAGGTGTTCGTTACCACATCGTTAGAGGAACGCTTGACTGCTCTGGTATCGAAAAAAGAAGACAAGGTCGTTCTTTATATGGTACTAAGAGACCAAAGGGCAATGATTAAGGAGGAAAGTAAACATGCGTAAAGGAAATGCTGTAAAACGTGATGTGTTACCAGATCCAATTTATAATTCAAAGCTCGTAACACGTTTAATTAATAAGATTATGCTTGATGGTAAAAAGGGAACAGCTCAAAACATTCTCTACACAGCTTTCAAGAAAATTGAAGAAAAAACTGGCAAGCCAGCAATGGATGTATTCGCTACAGCTATTGGTAACATCATGCCAGAAGTTGAACTTAAGATGAAACGTTTAGGTGGTGCAAACTTCCAAGTTCCAACTGAAGTTACAAAAGAAAGAAAAGTCACTTTAGGTTTAAGATGGTTAGTTAACTATTCTAGACTTAGAAATGAAAAGACAATGGAAGACAAATTAGCAAACGAAATTATCGATGCTGCTAATGGAACAGGTGCTTCTGTTAAAAAGAAAGAAGATACCCACAAAATGGCAGAAGCAAACAAAGCTTACAGCCATTATCGTTGGTAATAATGGTGGTCTAATATGGCAGAACGTGAATTTGATTTAGCTCATACAAGAAATATCGGTATCATGGCTCACATCGATGCTGGTAAGACTACTACAACTGAAAGAATCCTTTATTTCACAGGTAAGATCCATAAGATTGGTGAAACTCACGATGGTTCCGCTACTATGGACTGGATGGTTCAAGAGCAAGAAAGAGGTATTACAATTACTTCAGCTGCTACAACTGCAATGTGGAAGGGAAACAGAATCAACATCATCGATACTCCTGGGCACGTCGACTTTACTGTTGAAGTTGAACGTTCACTTCGTGTTCTTGATGGTGCTGTTACAGTTCTTGATGGTAAAAACGGTGTTGAACCACAAACAGAAACTGTTTGGAGACAAGGTAGTAAATACGGTGTTCCAAGAATTGTCTTTGTTAACAAATTAGACGCTATCGGTGCTGACTTCGATATGTCAGTCCGTTCACTTCATGAAAGATTAGGCGCAAACGCTGCTGCTGTTCAATTCCCAATTGGTATTGAATCAACATTAAGAGGTTGTGTCGATATCATCGAACAAGTTGCTTATGAATACACAAGCGATGTTCATGAAGAACCTGTCAAAAAAGAAATTCCTGAGGAATTAAAAGCAAAAACTCAAGAATATAGAACAAAATTATTTGAAGCATTATCAAACTTCGATGAAGATATCTTAATGCTCGTTCTTGAAGGTCAAGAACCAACAATCGAACAAACTAAAGCTGCAATTCGTAAAGCAGTTTTAAGTGGTGAATTCCATCCAGTATTCTGTGGTTCTGCTTATAAGAACAAAAACATCCAAATGTTACTTGATGGTGTCATTGACTACTTACCAAGTCCATTGGATATCGTTCCTGCAAAAGGTACTGATGAAAACGGTAATGAAATCCACTGCAAAGCAAGCGATGATGCTCCTCTCGCAAGCTTAGCATTCAAGATTGCTACAGACCCATTCATTGGTAGACTTGCATATGTCCGTGTTTATAGCGGTGTATTAAAAGCAGGTAGCTACGTTATGAACTCTACAAAGGGTGTTAAAGAAAGAATTGGACGTTTAGTCTTAATGCACTCTAACCACAGACAAGAAGTTGAAGAACTCCATGCTGGTGATATCGGTGCTGTTGTTGGATTAAAGAGCACAATTACTGGTGATACACTTTGTGATGAAAAGAATGAAATCGTCTTAGAGAGAATGGAATTCCCAGATCCAGTTATCGAAGAAGCCGTTGAACCTAAGACAAAAGCTGACCAAGAAAAGATGACAATTGCTTTAGCAAAATTAGCTGAAGAAGATCCAACTTTCCGTGTCAGAACAAATGCTGATACAGGTCAAACATTAATCGCTGGTGTCGGTGAATTACACTTAGACATCATTGTCGACCGTATGAAGAGAGAATTCGGCGTTCAAGTTAACGTTGGTGCTCCTCAAGTCGAATATAAAGAAACTATTAAATCAACTGCAGATTGTGAAGGTAAATACATTAAACAATCTGGTGGTCGTGGTCAATACGGTCACGTTTGGATCAAGTTTGAACCAAACCCAGGCAAAGGATATGAATTCGTCGACGCAGTTGTCGGTGGTAGTGTTCCAAGAGAATACATCAAACCAACTGATGATGGATTAAGAGATTCCTTAAAGAGAGGTTTAGTTGCTGGTTTCGAAGTAATGGACATCAAAGCTACATTATTTGACGGTTCTTACCACGATGTCGACTCCTCTGAAGCTGCTTACAAAATTGCTGCATCTATGGCATTAAAAGAAGCTGCTAAGAAGTGTTCTCCAGTCATTCTTGAACCAATCATGAAAATTGAAGTTACAGTCCCTGAACAATACTATGGTGACGTCTTAGGTGATATCTCAAGAAGAAGAGGTAACATGACAGGTGAATCACAAAGAGCTAACGCTAAGATTATCGAAGCAGAAGTTCCATTATCTGAAATGTTCGGTTACGTTACAGACTTACGTAGTATGACTCAAGGTAGAGGTAACTATGTCATGCAATTTGATCACTATGGTGAATGCCCAAGATTTGTTGCTGACGAAATTATCAAAAAGAGCGGAATGTCAAACCGCTAAAAAATAAATAGGCTTTATTAAAGTCTATTGCACAATAAACTTAAATTTTGTATTATGAGTTTGTTGTAAAACGTGAATTTTAAATCGAAAGGAAAATTTAATTATGGCAAAACAAGCATTTGACAGATCTAAAGAACACGTTAATATTGGTACTATTGGCCACGTTGACCACGGTAAAACAACATTAACTGCTGCTATTACAACTGTCTTAGCAAAACATGGTGGTGCTGAAGTCAAGAGATATGACGAAATCGATGCTGCACCAGAAGAAAAAGCTCGTGGTATTACTATCAACACAGCTCACATCGAATATCAAACAGAAAAAAGACACTATGCTCACGTCGACTGTCCAGGGCACGCTGACTATGTCAAGAACATGATCACCGGTGCTGCCCAAATGGATGGTGCAATCCTCGTCGTCGCCGGCACAGATGGCGTCATGCCACAAACACGTCAACACTTCTCACTTGCTCGGCAAGTCGGTGGTGCATACATAGTTGTCTTTATTAACAAACCAGTCTTAGTTGATGACCCAGAATTA
>JAILIF010000031.1 GCA_024695405.1 Bacilli bacterium | reverse complement strand
GTAGCACCAAGAACAGTTGTTAAAGAAATAAAATACAAAACAAATGCAGGAGCGGATTCTAAATGAGTTGGAAGTTCAGGAATAAATCCACTAATTACGCTAATTATTTAGCTATTGTTATAGCCTCAGTAGTAGGATCTCTTACTATTGTTTTGCTATTTATGATTGCTAAAGTTTATAAATTAGAAAACTCTGAAATAGGTTTACATGATACTGCTTATATCGCTTTATATTCAACAATTTGTGCTTGTATTAACTATGTAATTAGTGGATTTATTCCTGAACTTCCAACTCATTTAGAATCCGCTCCTGCATTTGTTTTGTATTTTATTTCTTTAACAACTGTTCTTGGTGCTACTAGATATATTCCAAGATTTATTACTAGTTTCAAGATGAGACATATTGATAAAAAGGGATATAGAACAATTGTTATTGGCGCTGGAGCAGCAGCAAAAATTATTGTCGAAGATACACGTAAGAATTTAAACAACAAAAATAAAGTTGTCGCTTTTGTTGATGATGATGTTGAAAAAATTGGAAAAATTTATAGCGGTCTTAATATTGAAGGACCGATTAGTAATATTCAAGAAATTATTAAAGCGTATGATGCGGAAGAAGTTATTATTGCTATTGCTACATTAAGTAAAGAAAGATTACACGAAATATTGGATCTTCTTTCTAAAACAGACGTTAGAGTTAAACGTATGCCTTTATTTAACGAAATGGCAGGCCCTAATGATGTACGTATTGTCAACGTTGATCTTGAAGAATTATTAGGTAGAGAGCCAATTCACTTAGATAATTCTGAAATGTATTCGATGTTAAAAGGTAAAACTATATTAGTTACTGGTGCTGGTGGAAGTATTGGTTCTGAATTAGTTAGACAGATTTTTGATGCTCATCCAGGTACCTTGATCCTTTTTGATATATATGAAAACGCTACTTACGATATCCAAATGGAATTAGTAAGAAAGATGAAAAAAGGTCATATTAATGATATTGAATTAGTTACGTTAATTGGCTCTACTTATAACGAAATTAGAGTAGAACAAATTATAAGAAAATATAGACCAGATTATATTTATCACGCTGCTGCATATAAACATGTTCCATTAATGGAGGATTCTCCTGCGGAAGCTATAAGAACCAATGTAATTGGTACTTATAATGTTGCCAGATTAGCGGATAAATATAAAGTTAAAAAGATGGTTTTGGTCTCTACTGATAAAGCTGTTAGACCTACTAATGTTATGGGGGCTACAAAGCGTTTTGCAGAAACTATTATTCAATATTTTGATTCTAAGAGTGAAACTAATTATGCTGCAGTTAGGTTTGGCAATGTTTTAGGAAGCAATGGTAGTGTTGTTCCATTATTTAAAAAACAAATTGAAGATGGTGGTCCGATTACTTTAACTGACACAAATATCATTAGATATTTCATGACTATTCCTGAGGCCTCTTCTCTTATTTTACAGTGTGGATTATACGCTAAAGGTGGAGAGATATTTATCTTAGATATGGGTAAACCAGTTCGAATTTATGATCTTGCTGTTAAGTTAATTAAGCAAGCTGGTTTAGTTCCTGGAAAAGATATTGAAATTATTGAAACAGGTCTTAGACCTGGTGAAAAGCTTTATGAAGAACTTTTATTAGATAAGAAGAGACAAAAGAAAACCGCTCACGAAAGAATCTTTGTTGAACCAACAGAACCTGCTAAACCAATAGAAGAAGAAATTGTTGAGATTTCTAATGCATTTGGTCTTGATAAGGAAGTTGAAGATGTAAAAAGTATGTTAAGAAATATAATTACTACTTATCATACTGAAAACGAGAATCACTAAATCATTTCCATAATTTAATAGTTAAAAGTAGGGTAAATGTTTAATTTACTTTTTTTATAAAAAATTATTAAATATTTGGATTTTAGAGACTTTTTCCAACATTTCTCTTTAAATATTTTTTTAAGATTTTATCAATTGATATAAATGTAGTGTAATATAAATCATAATAAATCAATAATGTTCTATCGTTTCTAAATAATTAATTTTTTATATATATAAAAGTTAAGATTGTAAAATATACATTTTATAAATAAAATAAGTTGAAGCAATTTCTGAGTAAATTACTTTCGAGATATAAATTACATTCAAATTTATCTTGGTAAAAGAATGTAGTTTAATGCACGCTTTCTTGACCCATTATTAAGTTTATTGAAGCCTGGAGCACATTAAATTTTTAACGGTGACATACTTCTAGACTATATAGTCGAAAGGTCTTGCATACGATTTTTTGGAAAAATATGTATTACGTAATTCAAGTTCAAACTTCAAAAGAAGACAAAATGATTGATGAAATCAAAAGACATTTATCTGATGATGTTTTAATTGATGTTTTCACTCCTTTATATACACAAAGAAAAAAGATTAAAGGAGAATGGATAGATGTAGATAAGCCAGCCTTTCCTGGCTATATTTTTATTGAAACAGACAATATTAAAGAAGTATTCCATCAACTTTACTATGTAGAAGGGTTTGCAAGACTACTCGGTAGAGAAGCGAATAGTGAAAACTTTTTACCATTAAATAAAGCTGAATCAAAAATGATTGAAGTTTTATATGGTAAAGAAAATAATCACACACTAGGAATAAGTGAAATTAAATTAGAGCAAGGAACGAAAGTAAAAGTCTTAAGAGGCCAATTATTTGGACTTGAAGGATCAATTAAGAAAGTCAATTTACATAAAAGAGAAGTTATTATTACATTCCCGTTTGGGGGCAAATCTATCGAAGCTCGTGTTGGAATTGATATTTTAGACACAGTTGAATAATTTAAATTTGTAAATTTATAGACAACAATTTATACTATAAAATTTGAGGCTTTTACTTATGAAAGAAGAAAAAACTGTAAGTTTAAAAGAGACATTTATTTTTCTTATTGGAAACAAATGGCTTTATTTAATTATGTTTGTTAGTTTTCTAGCTGTTAGTTTAGTTGGATTTAATATTGCTAGTTCTTATAAAAGAGAATACTCTAGCTTTTTTGACTGTAATATAGCTGGTTTCCATTCAGATGTTAATGAACAAGAAGGCTATTTTATTGACGGAGAAAAATTTGAACCTCGCTCTTTATTAACAAGAGAAAAAGTTAAAGGTTACCTTGCTTGCTCATATTTATTTGATGGATTAACTGCTGAACAATTAGAATTTAATGGTGGTTTTAAATCTTTTGAGTTTAAAGCTACTTACAAAGAAATTGAAGATAATGACGGCAATATAAAACGCGTATTAGACAAACAAGGATATGAAATAGTTTTTAATTCTTCCGTTGTTAATGTGGAACAAGCAAAACTATTGAGCCAAATGATCGCAAATGAAGTCGTCACTAAATCAAACAAGAAAATTGAAAAATATAGATTTGGTTCATACTTAGATTTGTATAATCAAGAGAAAGGTTTTGATGAAAAAGTAAAATCATTAACTGATGGAATTAACAATTTAATTGCTCAAACAGATTCTTTAAAACTTTTCTGTGGGAATTTTAATATTGAAGCGAATAAGTATGGTGGTATTGATGAAAGATATTATTTAAGTTCTGAAACGATTGATGATTGGGAAACCAATATGAAAGATGATTTGACTGGTTTTGATGTTGATTCTTTATCTATTGAATCAAGAGTTAAAGGATATATTGATCCTAACTATCCAGAGTACATTGAATATCTTGAAGTATCAGTAGAAGACTTAAACCGCGAGATTGCAGTTAACGAAGAAGTCTTAGCATATTTAAAATTAGAAAGAGATAATGTTATTACTTTATCTGGTTCTGAAGAAAATGTTCAAATTAGTGAATTTAATAACAAAATTATTGATTTAACCGAAAAGATTGCCAAACAAAAAGAACAGGCAAGAATTTATAATTTAAAACTTCAAAAATTAGATCCTACATTTATTGCATCTGAAGAATATGCTGGGTATTCTACTGATTTAAATGCATTCAAAAATAAACTTGCTTCATTATATGAAAAATTAAAATTTTATACTGATCAATATGAAGCAATTGCGAAAAAAGCAATGATTGATAATTCGAATACTAATTTTGAAAATCCAAGCATTATCACAATTAACGCTGGTATGAGAACTTTCCCTATGCTAGTTTATTCTCTTTTAATAGCAGCATTTTTACCAATGGCTATTAACGGATGTGTAGCAGTATTTAAGATGCTTGATAGCAAGCCTTTATTTAGAAAAAAATCTAAAGAAGAATAATAACTTATCGTATGGTTAAGATAAAAAATAAAGCAAAAGAAGTAATTGATGCGATTTCAAAGTTCATGGATACCATGTACTTCGCTTTAGCGTTAGTAGGCATCGAATTACTTTGCTATTATCTTGAATTAGACTTAATAACAATTCTCGTAGTTGCTATTTCAGCTACCTTTGCGCTTTTGTTTAAGAAAGATTTAAATTGCTTATTCTTTATTTTCTTATGCATGAGTTCTATGATCTCCTTTGGAAATTCTCCTGGAAATATTACTAGTCAACCAACTTATTATTTCCAACCTGGAGTTTATATAACTTGTATAATTGCTGCAGCTATACCAATTTCAATAGCAACATATAAAGGCATTAAAAATATAGTAAAAGGTAACTTCAAAAATACTCCATTACTTATTTCTATTTTTGCTTTATGCATAGTGTTTTTTATCAATGGCATTTTTAGTGAGTTATATAAACCTTTAGATGCTTTATTTGGCGTATTTATGGTTTTCTTCTTTGGAATATTCTTTATCGCGATTGCTCCACAAATGAAAATAAATAAAGAAAGTATCATTAGTCTTTCTAGACAAGTCGCCATTTATGCTTTTGTTCCAATTGTTGAATTATGTTTCTATTATCTAATGACAATAATAAATGGAGAAAGTCTTGATACAAGAACTTTTATTTTCTTAGGATGGGGTAACAGAAATACATTAGGCTTTTTATTCCTTCTATGTCTATGTTTTATAATCGCATTAATTAAACTTGATGATAATAAAGCAATAATAATTGCTGGTTATGTAGTTGGAACTCTGTCTTTATTAGGGGTTGTTTTCTCATTCTCTAGACAAGCTTATGTATGCGCTGCAACTCTAGTTGTTATTTCTCTTATTTATATCTTGTTTCATGTTGATGGCAAAAAGAAAACAATTTGTATCATTTCATTAGGAGTTATTTTTGTTGGAATAATAGGTGGAACAATCGTTTTAATTGCTAAAGGATTTTTTGAAACACTCACTATGGATAGCATGATTTCATTCGGCGATGGAAGAATATCTCTTTGGACTAGAGCGATTGAAATGTTTGAAACAAATCCAATATTCGGTGGTGGCTTCTACTATTTAGGCGGTGACCCTAAAGTTCAATTAAACAATATAATGCCGTTATGTTGTCATAACACTATATTACAATTGTTGAGTGCATGTGGTTTAGTTGGTTTAATAGCATATGGTATTTATAGATTTATGACTGTTAAAGCGGTTATTAAAAATTTTGATAGTTATAAGGTTTATCCTATTTTAGGATTGCTTGTAATTTTAATTACATCCTTATTAGATATCCATTTATTTGATTTATTTGGATCATCATTCTATGCGATTTTACTCGCGATGGCAATATCGCCAAAGAGTGAAATTTCTAAACAAGAAGATAATGTGATTTTAAAAGATAAAGAAATAGAAAACAAAGAGGTTTGTTTATGAAAAAAATAACAGTTCCATTTTCTCCCCCAGATATTTCTGATGAGGAAGTAATAGAGGTTTCAAAGGCTTTAAAATCTGGTTGGATTACAACAGGGCCTAGAACAAAACAATTAGAAAAAGAATTAGCAGAATTTATTGGTGTTCCAACTGAAGCGCCAAATTGTGTTTGCTTAAATTCACAAACTGCATGTGCTGAATTAGTACTTAGATTATTAGAAATCGGTGAAGGTGACGAAGTTATCGCTCCTGCATATACGTATACCGCAACTGCATCTGTAATCTACCATGTTGGAGCAAAAATTGTTTTAATTGATTCACAAAAAGATAGCTTAGAGATGGATTATGACGCTGTTGAAAAAGCTATTACAGAAAAAACAAAAGCAATTATTCCTGTATCTTTAGGCGGTGTTCCTTGCGATTATGATAGATTATTTGAAATTGTTAATAAAAAGAAAGCTCTATTCAAACCAAAAGGTCGCATTCAAGAAGCGCTTGGTAGAATAGCAATCTGTGAAGATACTGCACACGCTTTAGGCGCCAGTAAAAATGGTGTAATGGTTGGAAATATAAGTGATTTTTCATCATTTTCTTTTCATGCTGTTAAAAACTTCACAACAGGTGAAGGCGGAGCCTTAACTTGGAAACATATTGAAGGAATCGATGATGCTGAGATATATCATCAATTTCAACTTTTATCACTTCACGGACAAAGCAAAGATGCTTTAAAAAAGAATCAACCAGGTATGTGGGAATACGATATTGTTGGCCCTTGGTATAAGTGCAATATGACTGATGTTGCAGCTGCTATTGGGTTAGCTCAATTTAGAAGATATTTACCAATGCTTGAAAGAAGAAAATCTATTATTAAAAAGTATGATGAAAACTTTAAACCATTAGGCGTAGAAAGTTTACCTCATTTCGCGGATAATTATTCTTCCTCTGGCCATTTATATATCTCGAGAGTATTTAAGAAAAATGGTTGTCCTATAACTGATGAAGAACGTAGAGAAATCATTGTTAAGATGGCTGAACGTGGTATCTCATGTAATGTTCATTACAAACCATTACCAATGCATACTGCATATAAAAATTTAGGGTTTGATATTAAAAACTTCCCAAATGCTTATGCACATTATGTAAACGAAATCACTCTTCCATTACACACTTGTTTAACTGATGAACAAGTTGATTATGTAATTGAAAACTATAAAGAAATTTTGAAAGAATATGTTAATTTGTAAGTGGGAAAAGCTTCCTTCTTTTATGCAAACTGATGAGGTGAAACCTTATTGGGAAAAGCTAAGGAAAAGAAATTGGAATTTATTCTGGAAAAGATTTTTTGATATTTTCTTATCTTTTTTAATGTTAATAATTTTATTACCTCTTTTCTTAATTTTAGCTATTGCGATTAAAATCGATAGTAGGGGCCCAGTATTTTATAGACAAGTAAGATATACCCAATATGGAAAAGAATTTAGAATTCATAAATTCCGTTCGATGAAGGTAAATGCTGATAAAGAAGGTCTTCTCACAGGAAAAAACGATATTAGAGTAACAAAAGTTGGTAAATTCATTAGAAAATGCAAATTAGACGAATTGAGTCAAATAATAGATGTTTTCACTGGTAATATGACTTTTGTAGGGACGCGTCCTGAAGTTGAAAAATATGTAAAAATGTATTCTCCTAAAATGGTTGCGACTTTATTACTACCAGCAGGAGTCACTAGTGTTGCTTCGTTTTTATATAAGGATGAAAATGATTTACTAAATGCTAGTGAAGATAAAGATAAAGTTTATATGGAAGAAATCCTGCCTGCTAAAATGTACTATAATTTGAAAGAATTACCTAAAGAAGGAATGTTTCACGATATAAAAGTTATGTTTATGACATTTTTTGCAATTTTAGGTAAAAAATATAAAGGTGATTATAAGCCTGGGAGTTTTTAATGATTTCTATTGTCATGCCTCTTTTTAACGAAGAAAAATATATAGGCAACTGTATAGATTCTTTATTGCAACAAGATTATCCACAAAATGATATGGAGTGGATTTTTGTTGACGGTTGCTCCACTGATAAAACAAAAGAAATTGTTTTGGAATATCAAAAAAAATATCCAAAATTGATTCGTTTATATGATAATCCTAATAAAACAGTTCCTTATGCGATGAATATTGGAATTAAAAATTCTAATGGAAAGTATATTATTAGACTTGATGCTCATGCAGAATACGAAAAAAATTATTTTTCCAAATGTGTTGAGAATTTAGATAAAACAGGCGCAGATAACGTTGGCGGTTTTGCTATAACTAAAGCTAGAACTAAAACTGGCAATTTTATTGCGAAAATGCTTTCATCAAAATTTGGCGTTGGTGACTCTCAATTTAGAATTAATGGTAAGGGCGGATATGTTGATACAGTTCCATTTGGTGCTTTCCGCCGTGAAGTTTTTACTAAATGGGGTGGATTTGATGAAAGATTAGATAGAAATCAAGACAATGAAATGAACTATAGAATAAGAAAGAATGGTGGAAAGATTTATCTTTCTAATGAAATAAAGCTTTCTTATTATTGTAGGGATTCTTTAAAAGGAATAAATAAAATGGCTCGTCAAAATGGGATGTGGAACATTATTGCTTCAAGATTATGTCCTGGATCAATGAGATTAAGACATTTTGTTCCGTTGTTATTTGTTCTTTCTGTTTTCGGATTAATTGGATTCGGATTCATTCATTGGATTTTCTGGGCTATTTTAGGCGCAGAAATGTTTTTATATTTTTCTTTAGATTTTGTATTTAGCATTAAAGCTGCTTCTAGATTTAAAGATTTTATTACTTTATTTTTTATATTCCCTTTATTCCATAGTAATTATGGAATTGGGTCTTTGTTAGGAATACTTAAATTGTTTTCTAAAAAATATAGAAAAGGAACATACAAACCTCAGAGTATATAGATGGAGATATTAATTTATGTCAATTTATGAAAAATTAGTTAAGAAAGAAGAAAAACTTGCTTTAGTAGGATTAGGCTATGTAGGAATGCCTATCGCTGTAGCTTTTGCTAAAAAAGGAATTAATGTTATTGGCTTCGATTTAAATAAAGCAAAAATTGAATTATATAAGAATGGTTTTGATCCAACTAAAGAAGTTGGTGATGAAACAATTAAAAATACAACGGTCGATTTTACTTATGATGAAAATAAACTTAAAGAAGCTAGTTTCATCATTGTAGCAGTTCCTACTCCTGTAAACATTGACCACACTCCAGATTTAACTCCTGTTATCGGAGCATCAGAAATTGTAGGTAGAAACTTAACCAAAGGTTCAATAGTTGTTTATGAATCAACTGTATATCCTGGATGTACAGAAGACGTTTGTATTCCAATATTAGAAAAAGAATCCGGATTAAAATGTGGAATCGATTTTAAGATTGGTTATTCTCCAGAAAGAATTAATCCAGGAGATAAAGTTCATAGATTAGAGAATATTAGAAAAATTGTTTCTGGATGTGATGAAGAATCTCTAAAAGAAATTAAGAATGTCTACGACATTGTTATTGAAGTTGGCACTTATCCAGTTTCAAATATTAAAACTGCAGAAGCTGTTAAAGTAGTAGAAAATTCTCAAAGAGATATTAATATTGCATTCATGAATGAATTAGCAATGGTATTCGACAAGATGGGAATTGACACTAATGAAGTAGTTGATGGTATGAATACTAAGTGGAATGCTTTAGGATTTAGACCAGGTTTAGTTGGTGGACACTGCATTGGTGTTGATCCATATTATTTCACTTACGAAGCTGAAAAACTTGGATATCATTCTCAAATTATTCTTAACGGACGTATTGTTAATGATAACATGGGTAAATTTGTTGCAGAACAAACTATTAAGCAAATGGTTTTAGCAGGTAAAGCTCCTAAAAATTCTAAAGTTGTTATATTAGGATTAACTTTTAAAGAGAATTGTCCTGACGCAAGAAATTCAAAAGTATCAGACATTATTAAAACTTTAAAACAATATTCAATTGATCCAATAGTTGTAGATCCATGGGCAAATGAAAATGATGCTATTCGTGAATATGATGTCAAATTAACTAAACTTGAAGACGTCAAAGATGCAGATTGCGTTATTGTCGCAGTTGCACATAATGAGTTCAAACAAATGAGTTTAGATGAAATAAAGAAGTTATATAAGCAAAACGAAGATAAAGTTTTAATTGATGTTAAGGGCTTATATAAGGTTGAAGATTTAAAAGCTTCAGGAATGAAGTGGTGGAGATTATAATCAATGAGTGTTCAAGTTCTTGTCGCTTCAATGCATCAAAACGACTTTGAATTACCAAAGCAAATGAATTTATCTTCAGATGCTGTTATTGGTAATCAATGCGATAGGAACTCTATTGATGAAATTGATTATAAAAACTTTAAAATAAAATACATTAATAGCACTGAAAGAGGCGTTGGTTTAAATAGAAATAATACCTTGAAGTACGCTACAAGTGATTACTGCGCTTTAGCAGATGATGACATGATTTTTTATGATAATTATGTCGAAATAGTAGAAGAACTATTTAAGAAATATAAAAAAGCTGATTTTTTAATCTTCAATATAGATGAAAAACAAGACAATGGTAGAAGAGTTAATAGTAAGAGTAAAAAAGTAAATCTTCTTAATTATTTAAACTATGGCGCTTCTAGATTTGTTTTTAGAAGAGAAAGTATTGTTAAAAACAATATTCTTTTTAATTTAAACTTTGGTGGTGGAACACCACATAGTTGCGGAGAAGATTCTTTATTTTTGCGTGAATGTTTAGCAAAAAAACTAAAGATTATAACTGTTCCATATTCTCTTGCTTATTTATCAGATAATAGAGAATCTACTTGGTTTAAAGGATTTGACGAAAAATATTTCTATGATAAGGGATATTTTTTAGGAACAGCACATCCAAAAATTGGAAAATTATTTGCTAGACTTCTTGTTTTTAGACATAAAGAATTTGTTAATGATTCAAAATTTACAAGAAAAGAAGTCTTAAATCTTATCTTTAAAGGTATAAAGGACGTTAAGAAGAATAAATAGATGAAAAAAACTATTTTGTTAATGAATACGTCTTTAGGAACCGGTGGTATATCAGCTTCCATGATCAATGCCGCTAATGAATTAAGTAAAGAATATGATGTTAGTATTTTCTGTTTTCTACCTGAAGGATCTTTAAAAAATAGATTAAATAAAGAAGTTAAAGTATTAGATTCTAACTGGAGATTAAAAGCTTTGACTTTAACAATAGGGGAAGCAAGAAAAAGAGGATTTAAATATTTTCTTTTTAAAGCTTTTGCTCATATTTGGTCTTTACTATTCACAAATAGATTTCCTGTTTATTTAGCACTTAAACATCAAAAGAATTTAGGAAAATTTGATTTAGCGTGTTCTTACACTCATGAATCAGGCAAAAGAATTGAATATACAGGATTAATTAGAGTATTACTAAGCAAAGTAGATTCTAAAACTAAATTATCTTGGGTTCATTGTGACTATAGCAAACTGAAAAGAAGTAAATATAACAATAGATATTTCAATAAATGTAGTGCGATAGTAGGATGCTCTAATAGCGTTGCTAAAGTATTTAAAGAGTGTCATCCAGAAGTAACTGCACCGATAGATTATTGTTATAACATGATTGACTATGATAAGGTTTTAACCTTATCTAAAGAAGAATGCGATATAGAATTCCCAAAAGACGGGATTATATGTTTCTCCTCTACTAGATTAACTAAGATTAAAGCGTTAGATAGAATGATTAAAACTTGTTCTGATGTTTTTAAAAAGAACAATGTTTATTGGTATATAGCAGGAGATGGAACTGAAAAAGAAAATATTGCTGAAATGATAAAAAAATACAATTTAGAAGATAGAATTATTTTATTA